>JAWWOL010000243.1:0-3284 GCA_033851695.1 Frankiales bacterium | reverse complement strand
GCGGAGCGGAACAGCGCGGGGATGGCATCGCGAGAAACCTTGCCCAGCAGGACAACCCGGTTGGCTACTCCGGCACGGAGGGCGACCTTGCGCAGCCGCTGTGCCTCCGGGTCGGCGTCGAGCAGCTCCGCCTCCGGGCCGCCGGCAACGACCAGCTCTGCGTCAGGCACGTAGGCGAGGGCCCGAATGGCGTCGTCGACGCCCTTGCGTTCCACCAACCGGCCGACCACCAGGATGCGCGGGCGGGACCGCAGCGCAGCAGGACCTTGGGGCGTGAAGCGCTCGAGGTCGACACCGCACGGCACGACGGAGATCCGCTCCCGGCACGCTCCGAGCAGCGCGAGCTCGGCCACCTCGTCAGAGCAGGTGGCGACGACCCGGGCGACCGAACGGGCAAGCCGAGCCTCCGTCGCGACCCGGCTCGGTGGGCTGGTGTCGTGCCGGCCCTGGTGCCGGCGCTTGACGCTGCCGAGCGCGTGAAAGGTCTGCACCACCGGCACACCGGCGTTCGCAGCTGCCCGTACGGCGGCAAGACCGCTCATCCAGAAGTGCGCGTGGGCGACGTCGAACCGCTCTGCCTGCCACCGCCGGGTCAGCACGGTCGCGAAGTCGCCCATGTACGGGAGCAGGTCGTCCTTGGGCACCTCGACCGGGGGGCCGGCGTCCACGTGCTCCACGGTGTAGCCCTGGGGGGTACGAACCCGGACCGGCAGAGTGGCCGAGTCCCTGCGGGTGAAGACCGTCACCTCGTGACCCACTCGTGCCAGCGCCGCCGACAGGGCGTCGACATGGACGTTCTGCCCGCCGGCATCCACCTCGCCGATCGTCGCCAACGGGCTGGCGTGCTCGGACACCATCGCGATCCTCATCGAGCCACCTCCTTCAACAGCCGGTCCCAGTCGTCCAGAAAGCGAGCGAGTCCAAACCTGTCCAGTGCCGCCGCGCGGGCCGCAACACCTGCCGCAGCAGCCGCATCGCGGTCGTGCACCAGCTCCCGTACGGCGCGGTGCAGCTCCGCCACGCTGGTCGAGACGCGCCCCGCGGCTTGCGGGACGGCCTCATAGGCCTCGGTCGTCCCGAGCGCCACCACCGGCATCCCCAGGTGCATGGCCTCGATCAGCGACAGACCGAGGGACGTCCACCGCATCGGGTGCACGTAGACCCGCCGCCGCGCCATCTCCCGGTGCAGCCGGTCCTGCGGGAGATCCTCGTGGAGCACCACTTGCCCGTGCCTGCAGCCGAACTGCTCGTGCAGACCGGCCAGCCGCATGCCGAACACGTCCACCGGCGCCTGCTCGCTGAATCCGGCAACCAGGTCCGAACCGGTGACCCGTCCGCGCCGCACCGGTTCGTTGACCGCGACCGCCAGTCGAGGCAGCTCACCCGACCACAGACGGCCGGGGTCGACGATGCCGTGCTCGATGACAGTGGTGGGCGCACGCCCGGTCACCCAGAACAGCGCGTTGAAGTGGGTGACATGCGCGACGACGATGTCGCTGCGTTCGGCCATCGGGTGTCGGGTCGACGGGATGTCACCGCGCGGCGTGTTGTGCTCCACGTATACGGCGGCGACGGTGCGTCCTGGCTCCAGCCGCAGCCACCTGCGCACGAGGTCGACGTCCTCCGGCCGCTGCAGCACGACCACGTCGTAGGTCTCCTCCGCCAGGCGCTCGAGCGGGACCTCGACCACGGACGCCGGCCAGTTCCAGGTCGCCGCGCGACCGCGCCCTTCCGGGCCCCGCCCCTGGCTCACCGGCACGACGTACTCGTGGTGGCCCTGGACGAAGGCGGTGGTCCAGGACCCGTGCACGTGCCAGAGCAGGACTCTCATGGCCTGCCCACCAGCTGCCGGACAGCGGACACCACGTCATCGGCGGTGACTGAGCTGAGGCACGGATGTCCTGGTACGACGCAGTTCCTGACCCGGGTGTCCTTGCACGCTGCCTGCTGGTCACCCAACAGGACATGTGGCACGCCGTACGGTGCCCAGCGCTGGGCCGGCACGGTCGGGGCGAACAACGAGACGACCGGAGTGGTGACGGCGGCGCTGAGGTGGGCCGGCCCGGTGTTGCCGACGATGGTCACCGCCGCGCCGGCGAGCACCGCCGCGGTTGCAGCAAGGTCGGTGCGGCCGCCGAGGTCGAGGCCGTGCTCGCCCGCGACCCGGCCGGTCAGGGCCTGCTCGCGAGGGCCGCCGGTGACGGCAACCGCCCAGCCTTCGTCGACCAGGGCGACAACGGCGTCACGGCACCGGATCTCGGGCCACCGGCGGGCAGGGGCGGAGGCTCCGGGGTGCAGCACGACATAGGGCCGCTCGCCGACCAGCCCGCGTACGTCGGGCAGCGGTCCGCGGAGCCGTAGCCTGCCGTCGTCTGCTGTGGGGAGCGGGAAGCCGGCGGCGGCTGCCAGGGACAGCGCGCGCTCGGGCTCGGGCAGGTCGTCGTCGACCTGGTGCCGCACGTCCAGCAGCGAGCCGGGATAGTCCGCGCTGATCGCGGAGATCCGGCCGACTCCGGACTGCCTGAGCACGAGTGCCGTCGGCAGCGCGGACTGGTGGAAGGAGGTGAAGATGACGGCCTCGTCCAGGTCCAGCCGTGACAGCCCCAGCACCAGCTCACCGAGTCCGGAACCGGCGACTGGCAAGGGATCGGGCTCGATCCACGGGCAGCGCCACACCTGCACGCGATCGACTCCGGGCAGCAGCTGGGCCGCCGCCGCCCCCTGTGGGCCGGCCAGGAACGTGACCTGGTCAGCGGCGACGGCAACCGCCCGTACGGCCGGCCCGGTCAGGAGGACGTCGCCGGCGTTGTCCAGCCGGACGCACAGCACGCGCCGGCTCACCAGGACCCGCCCAGGATCAGGTCGGTGGCAGCGACCAGGTCCGGCGCGCTGGCGCGGGCCTCCGCGAGGTCCTCTGGAGACGTGGCCTCGTTGGGTACAAGGAGGCCCGTCGCACCGGCCGAGGCCGCGGCACCGATGTCGCTGGCGATGTCGCCCACGAGGACCGTACGGGCCGGCTCGACACCGAGCACCCGGCACGCCTCCCGGACCATCCCGGGAGCCGGCTTGCGGCACTCGCACCGGTCGCCGGTGTCGTGCGGGCACACCTGCCAGACCGCGAATGGACCGAGGAGCTGCTCGACCTTGGCGTTGACGGCGTCGACCTCGTTGCGGGTGAGCAGCCCGCGGGCGATGCCGGACTGGTTGGTCACGACGCCGACCGGCACACCGGCGGCCCTCAGCCGGTCGAGCGACTCACGTGCACCCGGCACCGGCGTCACCAG
>JAWWOL010000231.1:0-5637 GCA_033851695.1 Frankiales bacterium | reverse complement strand
AACCCCTGTACAGCAGGCACTTCCGCTCTAGATGCGGCGCCAGGCTCCTGCCGGGTGGACCGCAGCAATGGTCATCACGCCCATCGGCTCCTCGGCGTGCCGCCGCTCCTGGACTTCCTGTTCGAGGACCTCGAGGGCGCTCACCTGCCACGGTGGCAGGCCCGCCGACTCCCGGTGCTCGCCCCACAGCCGCAGCGCCAGGGCGCAGGCGTCGGCGCAGTTCTCGGCTTCCTCCCAGTAGCGCACCTCGGCGCAGTCGTCGGAGTAGCGACCGGACAGCAGGAACGGCTGCTCGGCGGCCAGCCGCTCGAGTGCGGCCTTGACCTCCTCGGCGGGCGCGGCCGAGCCACCCACCGTGAGGGTCACGTGCCACAACCGGGTCTGCACCGTCACCGTCCTCGTCCCACTCCCACCACTGCCACGACTGCCAACGACTGGCACGACTGCCCTACGCGAGCCACGTCACGGTCAGGGCAGGAGCACGATGTCGTCGCGGTGCACGACCTCGCGCTCGTACGCCGGCCCCAGCCGCGCCGCGAGCTCCCGGGTGGATCGACCGAGCATGCCCGGAAGTTCCCCTGAGTCGTAGTTGACCAGTCCGCGGGCCCTGGCGTGGCCGTTTTCGTCGAGAAGGTCGACCGGGTCGCCCGCCGAGAACACGCCCTCGGCACCGGTGATTCCGGCCGGAAGCAGGGACAGCCGCCGTTCGACGACCGCGGCCACCGCCCCGGGGTCGAGCTGCAGCCGCCCGGTCGGGGCGGAGGCGTGGGCCAGCCAGAGCAGCCTGGTGGGTGCCCGCCTGGCGGTCACGGCGAACCGGGTGCCGACCGGCTCGCCGGCAAGGGCCGCCGCGGCCTGCGGCGCTGCGGCCAGGACCACCGGGACGCCGGCGGCGGTGGCGATCCGGGCCGCCTCGACCTTGGTGGACATGCCGCCGGTGCCGACACCGCGGGCCCCGACCCCGCCGATGGAGATGCCCGCCAGGTCGGCCGCGCCGTTGATCTCGGGGATCAGCTGGGCGGCGCCGAGACGCGGGTCGCCGTCGTAGAGCCCGTCGACGTCGGAGAGCAGGACCAGCAGGTCGGCCTGAATCAGGTGGGCCACCAGCGCCGCCAGCCGGTCGTTGTCGCCGAAGCGGATCTCGTGGGTGGCGACCGTGTCGTTCTCGTTGATGACCGGGACCACGCCGAGCTGCAACAGCTTGTCGAGCGTGCGCTGGGCGTTCTTGTAGTGCGCTCGGCGTACGACGTCGTCGACGGTGAGCAGAACCTGGCCGACCGTACGTCCGTACCGGCCGAACGAGGCCGCGTAGCTCTCGACCAGCTGGGTCTGGCCGACGCTGGCCGCTGCCTGCAGGGTAGCGAGGTCGCGCGGCCGGCGGGGAAGCCCGAGCGGTGCCAACCCCGCCGCGATCGCCCCGGAGGACACCAGGACGACGTCGCCGCCGCGGGCCAGCTCGCCCTCGAGGGCATCCACGAGCGTGTCCACCCGGGCCCGATCGAGGCCCACCTCGGTGCTGGTGAGCGACGACGAGCCGACCTTGACGACGACCCGGCGGGACGCGGTCACCCCAGCCCGTCCAGCCGCCTGTCGGTGCCGCGGGGGCCGGCCATGCCGACACCGGCGTCGAGCGAGGGCTGCCAGTCGAAGCTGACGTCGCCGATGGTGACCTCGGCGCCTGGCTCGGCACCGGCCTCGGCCAGGGCCTTCTCGACGCCGAGCTTGGCCAGCCGGTCGGCGAGGTAGCCGACCGCCTCGTCGTTGTCGAAGCGGGTCTGCCGGATCCACCGCTCAGGCTTGTCCCCTCGTACGAGGAACCCGCCTTCATCGAGGGCCTCGACCGTGAACTCCGGGCCGCCGATGGGCACGGGGCGCAGGACCAGCCGGGTCGGCTCGGCGGCAGGAGCGGCGGCGCGCGCACCGGCGACCAGCTCGGCCAGGGCGAAGTTCAACGCCCGCAGGCCTTCGTGAGTGGCGGCGGAGATCTCGAACACGGTCATCCCGCGGGCTTCGAGCATCGGGCGCACCATGTCGGCGAGCTCGCGCGCGGCGGGCACGTCGACCTTGTTGAGGATGACCAGCCTTGGCCGGTCGGCCAGGCCACCGTAGAGCGACAGCTCGGCCTCGATGGTGTCAATGTCGCTCACCGGGTCCCGGCCGGGCTCCTCGGTTGCGCAGTCGAGCACGTGGGCCAGCACCGAGCAGCGCTCGACGTGGCGGAGGAACTCGAGGCCGAGCCCCTTGCCCTGCGAGGCACCGGGGATGAGCCCGGGCACGTCGGCGATCGTGTAGACCGTCTCCGCCGCCGTGACGACGCCCAGGTTGGGAACCAGCGTCGTGAACGGGTAGTCGGCGATCTTGGGCTTGGCCGCCGACATGGCCGCGATCAGCGAGGACTTGCCGGCGTTGGGGAACCCCACCAGCGCGACGTCGGCCACCGACTTCAGCTCGAGGACCACGTCGCGGTGGTCGCCCAGCTCGCCGAGCAGGGCGAAGCCGGGAGCCTTGCGCTTGGTGGAGGCGAGGGCGGCGTTGCCCAGGCCGCCCCGGCCTCCCGCGGCGATGACGTAGCGGGTGCCGGCGCCCATCAGGTCGGCCAGCAGCTCGTGGGTCTCGGCGTCGCGGACAGTCGTGCCGTCGGGCACCTTGAGCAGCAGGTCCTGGCCCTCGGCGCCGCTGCGGTGACTGCCCTGGCCCTCCCTGCCGGAGGTGGCCTTGCGGTGCGGCGAGAAGTGGTACTCGATCAGCGTGGTCACGCTCGGGTCGACCTCGAGGATGATGTCGCCACCCCGGCCGCCGTTGCCGCCGTCCGGACCACCGAGCGGCTTGAACTTCTCGCGGTGGATCGAGGCGCAGCCGTCGCCGCCGTTCCCGGCGCTGAGGTGCAGCACCACCTTGTCGACGAACGTGGGCACTTCGACTCCCTATTCAACGACGCGAGGGCGGCCGGTTTCCCGGTCCGCCCTCGTCGACGTGCAGTTGGTGCAAGACGTCAGTTGCTGCAGTGTCCCGTACGGGAGCGGGTCAGACCGCTACCTCGTCCGGCACGATGTTGACGACCCGGCGACCCCGGCGGGTGCCGAACTCGACATGGCCGGCGACCAGCGCGAACAGCGTGTCGTCGCCACCACGGCCGACGAAGACGCCCGGGTGGAAGTGCGTGCCCCGCTGGCGGACGAGGATCTCGCCGGCGTTGACGAGCTGGCCACCGAAACGCTTGACGCCGAGGCGCTGGGCGTTGGAGTCGCGGCCGTTACGGCTGGAGGATGCACCCTTTTTGTGAGCCATGTCGCGCCTACTTCCCGGTCTCGATGCCGGTGACGCGCACGACGGTCAGCTGCTGGCGATGACCCTGGCGCTTGTGGTAACCGGTCTTGTTCTTGTACTTGTGGATCTCGATCTTGGGGCCCTTGGTGTGGTCCACCACCTCGGCGGTGACCTTGACCGCCGCGAGGGCGGCCTTGTCCACGGTGACCTCGGCCCCGTCCACGACGAGGAGAGCGGCCAGGGACAGCTCGGAACCAGGGACCTCCGCGAGCTTGTCGACCTCGAGGACGTCGCCGACGGCCACCTTGTGCTGCCTGCCGCCGCTGCGAACGATCGCGTACACCGCGGAACTCCTTGCTATCGAGCGTCTAGCGCACTTCACCCCGGACGGGGGGCACGCGGGAGCAGATGCGTGGGAACGCACCGCCTGCCTAGGGTACGGACCCCGGGTAGGCAAGGTCAAACGGATCAGGTGGGAGGAGCCGACATCGCGGCCGGCCCGGCCGGACGAGAGGCCGCCCGGCGCCGGCGCGGAGCGGTGCCTGCGGACGGAGTCGCTGCCGCCGTGGCCACGGCAGCAGCCAGCGGCAGGGGCTCCGCGGCGGGCGCAGCAGCCGGCTCTGGAGCCTCGCCTGCGGCCGCCTGACCACCCCCGCCGCGACGGCGCCGCGGACGCGGAGCAGGCGCAGCGGGCTCGGCAGGAACGTCGGAGGAGTCGGGGACGGGCAGCTCCACCGCCTCGACCGCCACCACGTCGGCCGGCGTGACCTCGACTGCCTCGACCGGCGTCGGACTGCCGGCGGGCGCGGAGGCTCCCCGGCGACCACGGCGGGAAGGCCGGCCCGGGGGCGCGGCATCCGCGATGACCTCGGGGGCCTCGACCGGCGGCACTTCCGGCGCATCGACGGAGGGGTCGTGAGCTGCGGAGTGGGCGAGGGAGGCAGCAGCGATCTTGGCGATCGCTGCCGCTGCCGCTGCCCGGGGCGCCTCGTCCGGCACGGTGGCGATGACGACGCCGGCCGAGCCGGTGCGCGAGCCGCGCTCCCGTCCGCCCTTGCCCGTGCGGGCCTTGGGCGCGGCCCCGTTACCGTTGCCGTTCTCGCGCCGGCCCTGGTCCTCGCCCCGGTCGGGCACGGTGGGGGCGCCGTGGTCCATGTGCACGATCACGCCGCGGCCCTGGCACTCGGGACAGGTCTCGCTGAACGACTCGAGCAGTCCCTGGCCGACCCGCTTGCGGGTCATCTGCACCAGGCCGAGCGAGGTGACCTCGGCCACCTGGTGCTTGGTCCGGTCCCGGCCCAGGCACTCCATCAGCCGGCGCAGCACCAGCTCGCGGTTGCTCTCGAGCACCATGTCGATGAAGTCGACGACGATGATGCCGCCGAGGTCACGCAGCCGGAGCTGACGGACGATCTCCTCGGCAGCCTCGAGGTTGTTCTTGGTGACGGTCTCCTCGAGGTTGCCGCCCTTGCCGACGAACTTGCCGGTGTTGACGTCGACCACGACCATGGCCTCGGTCCGGTCGATGACCAGTGAGCCGCCGCTGGGCAGCCAGACCTTGCGGTCCAGCGCCTTGACCAGCTGCTCGTCGATCCGGTAGGCGCTGAACGCGTCCTGGTTGTCGACCCAGTGCGTGAGCCTCGGCGCCAGGTCGGGCGCGAGGTGGGCGACGTAGTTCTCGACCGTCTCCCACTCGTCGTTGCCCTGCACGATCAGCTGGCGGAAGTCCTCGTTGAAGATGTCCCGGATCACCCGTACGACCAGGTCGGGCTCGGCGTAGAGGAGCGCCGGCGCGGAATTGCCGGCCTTGGCGGCCGCGGCCTGGATCGACTCCCACTGCGCGTGGAGCCGGGCGACGTCGCGCTCGAGGTCTTCCTCGCTGGCACCTTCGGCAGCCGTACGGACGATGACGCCGGCGTCCTCGGGCATGACCCGCTTGAGGATCGCCTTGAGCCGGGTCCGCTCGGCGTCGGGCAGCTTGCGGCTGATGCCGGTGACCCGACCCTCGGGCACGTAGACCAGGAACCGGCCGGGCAGCGAGATCTGGCTGGTCAGCCGCGAGCCCTTGTGCCCGATCGGGTCCTTGGTGACCTGGACCATGATCGTCTGACCAGGCTTGAGCGCCTGCTCGATCCGGTGCGCCCGGCCCTCGATGCCGCTGGCGTCGTAGTTGACCTCACCGGCGTAGAGCACCGCGTTGCGGCCCTTGCCGATGTCGACGAACGCCGCCTCCATGCTCGGCAGGACGTTCTGCACCTTGCCGAGATAGACGTTGCCGGCGTACGAGGTCGCGCTCGCCTTGGTGACGTAGTGCTCGACCAGGACGGTGTCCTCGAGGACCGCGATCTGGGTGCGGTCGCCCGACTGGCG
>JAWWOL010000213.1:0-9214 GCA_033851695.1 Frankiales bacterium | reverse complement strand
CGGTCGCGGATCTCGACCTTGGCCCTGGCCAGGTCGCTGAAGACCAGGCCCTGCGGGCTGTCCGCCAACGGCACGAGTCCGGCCGGCAAGGTGTGGCTCGCGAGCACCCGGCCGGCCAGCGTCACCTCGACCAGGTGACCGATCCGTTTCGCGAGAGGCGCCGAGTCGCCGGGTCCGGTCCGGTAGGCGAAGATCCGGTCTCCTGCCTGCGACGGGATGACCACGTCGGTCCTGGCGATGAGGCTGGCCCTGCCGTCCGGGCGGACCCAGTAGGCAGCCCGGGCCGGAGCACCCGTGGTCACGTCGTAGTTCCCGACCTGGACCACGAAGCCGTCCTTGACCGGGACGATGCCGTCCACCGCCTCGTTCCCGTGCAGCGGCAACGTGGCGAACTGGCGCGGGTTGCCGCCGAGCTCGGTCGGGTGCTGACCGCCCAGCAGCAGCCTGATGCCGTTCGGGAGCCGGCCCGGCACGCCGTCGAGCCGGGACGGCACGAACGCCGGCGACTCGCTCGGGGGTGGCAGGGTGACCTCGGACGGCCCGATCGGGACGGTGAGCTTCGGGACTCGCGGGGGCGGGGCGGTCTTCGCGTGGCCGCCGGTCCGGGTGACCAGCGCCACGACGGCGAGCAGGGCGACACAGACGACGACGGCCACCGCCCAGGGTCGCCGTGGCCGTTCGGGACCGGAGCTCAGCTCCTCGGTGACCACGATCTCCCCATTTCCGGCGGAAAGTGCCGTGCTGGGGTCAGTATGCGGCCGCGGGGTCTCCGCCGGGGAGGCGGCAGAGGATCTCGCCGTGGACGACGACGAACCAGCCGTCGGGCTCCTCGGCCCAGGCGCGCAGAGCCTCCGCCACCGTCGCCAGCTCCTCGGCGTCGGTGAGGCCGGCGGCGATCGCCTGCTGCCCGTACGCACCGCCGGCCGTACGCTCAGCCCACAGGCCGCCCCACCAGCGCCGGTCCTCCAGCGTCGAGAAGCACCAGGTGCTCGCCGTCGCGGTGACCTCGGTGAGCCCGGCCGCGTGCGCCCAGCCGAGCAGCTCCCGTCCGGCGTCCGGCTCCGCACCGTTGGCCCTCGCCGTGCCGCGGTAGATCTCCAGCCAGCGGTCGAGCCGGGCCGACCGAGGGGCCCAGGTCATCGCGGCGTAGTCCGCGTCCCGGGCGGCGACCACCCCGCCGGGGCGGCAGACCCGCGCCATCTCGCGCAGCACCGCGACCGGGTCGGCCACGTGTTGCAGCACCTGGTGGGCGTGCACCACGTCGATGCTGTCGTCCGGCAGGTCGATCGCGTACGCGTCGCCGACCCGTACGTCGACCTGCACACCCGCGGCCGCTGCGGCAGCCCGCGCCTCGGCGAGTGGGGCGACCGCGGAGTCGATGGCGATGACCCGCCCCGGAGCCACCCGGGCTGCCAGGTCGGCGGTGATCGTGCCGGGCCCGCACCCGACGTCGAGCAGGTCCAGCCCCGGGCGCAGCTCGGGCAGCAGGTAGCCGGCGGAGTTCTCGGCTGTGCGCCACCGATGCGCTCGAAGAACGGCGTCTGCATGCCCGTGCGTGTAGGTCGTCACGCTCCGACTCTGCGCCCGAGTCTCACCATACGCAACGCGGATACCACGTCTTGAGACGGCGTTCGCCGGGTGCTGGTCAGGCGGGGCGGGTGGTGAGGACCTCTACGCCGTCGTCGGTGACGACCATCATGTGCTCGAACTGGGCCGACCTCGACAGGTCGGCGGTAACGGCGGTCCAGTCGTCGTCCCACATCCGCATGTGCCAGTCGCCGGCCGAGATCATCGGCTCGATGGTGAAGGTCATCCCGGGTACGAGCAGCTGCGTCGAGCGGCCGTCGTCGTAGTGCGGGATCTGCGGCTCGGTGTGGAACTGCTCGCCGATCCCGTGCCCGACGAAGTCGCGGATCACGCCGAACCCGGCGGCCTCGGCGTGCTGCTGGATCGCCGCGCCGATCGAGCGGATCTCCGCCCCCGGTCGTACGGCGGCGATGCCGAGGTCGAGGCACTCCCGGGTGACCTGGACCAGCCGGGCGGTCTCCGGATCGACCGCGCCGACGCAGAACGTCGCGTTGGTGTCGCCGTGCACCCCGTCGAGATAGATGGTCACGTCGCAGTTGACGATGTCGCCCTCACGCAGCCGGGTCGAGTCGGGGATCCCGTGGCAGATGACCTCGTTGACCGACGTGCACAGCGACTTCGGGAACCCGCGGTAGCCCAGCGGCGACGGGTAACCACCACGCCGGAGGCACTCCTGGTGTGCGATCACGTCGAGCTCGTCGGTGGTGACACCGGGGCGTACGGCCTGCCCGACGATCGCGAGCACCTCAGCCGCCGCCCGCCCGGCCGTGCGCATCCGCGCGATGACGTCGGCGGACTTGGGTGCTGCCGAACCGCGCTCCCTCGGCTCGCCGTCAGGGAAGGCCAGGTAGGGCGGGCGGGCAATGCTCGGGGGTACGGCGCGACGCGGGCTCTGCCGGCCGGGCCGGACCCGGCGGGCCGGGGGCGCCGTGGCCGCCTTGAGCGACGCCGCGGCCGGGTTGAGGTCCTCCAGGCGGTGGCAGTTCTTGTAGCGCCGCCCACTGCCGCACCAGCAGGCGTCGTTCTTGGCCGGCAGCAGCTCCGGTCGTGCGGTCACAGCAGTCCCTTCATCCTGGTGCCACGCCGCCGGCGCAGGGCAAGCGTCGTCGAGACCGCCCCGCCGACCGCCCCCAGGACGGCAGCGGCGGGTACGCCCATCCGCAACGCCTTGCGCCCGTTGCGAAAGTCCCGGATCTGCCAGTCCCGCGCCTTGGCGACCCGGCGCAGCTCCGGGTCGGGGTTGATGGCCACCGCCGTGCCGACCAGCGAGAGCATCGGGAGGTCGTTGGCGGAGTCGCCGTAGGCCGTGCACCGGCTCAGGTCGAGTCCCTCGCGTTCGGCGAGCGCGCGGATCGCGGCGGCCTTGGCCGGCCCGTGCAGCAGCTCACCGACCAGCTTGCCGGTGTAGACACCGTCCTTGTGCTCGGCGACGGTGCCGAGCGCTCCGGTCAGTCCCAGCCGGCTGGCGATGATCGAGGCCAGCTCGACCGGCGTCGCCGTGACCAGCCAGACCCGCTGACCTGCTGCGAGGTGTCCTTCGGCGAGGGCGCGGGTGCCCGGCCAGATCCGCTCGGCCATCTGCTCGTCGTAGATCTCCTCGCCGAGGCGCAGGACCTCCTCGACCTGCCATCCTGCTGCGAAGGCGAGTGCGGCCTTGTGCGCCTCCTGCAGGTATCCGGCCGGCTCGCTGCCGCCGATCCGGAACACCACCTGCCGCCAGGCGAACCGGCCCAGGTCGCGGGTCGTGAAGAACTTGCGGGCCGCGAGCCCCCGGGAGATGTGGAACATCGACGAGCCCATCATCACCGTGTTGTCGACGTCGAAGAACGCCGCGGCGGTGGGGTCGGGGGCAACCGCCGAGGCGGTCGGCTGGACAGCGGCGGCTGCGGCGGCGGCCTCGCCGGCCAGCTCGGTGCGCTGATGCCGCGATGCGCTCCGGCGGGCTTCGCGGCCGGCTCCGAACGGGATCCGCATCATCGCGCCAGCCTACCCAGCGGCCGCCGGGCGAGCGGCCGAACAGGTCAGAGCGCGACCGCGCCGCCACCCGGGGGAGACGGATCGGGTGTGCACTTGCCGTGCCGCTTGCCCGGAGGGGTCACGCAGGGCTTCGGCGGCCGACCGTGGCGGGGCGGGGTGCTGGTCGTGGTCGGCGGGTCGACGGGCCGGGCTGCCGTGGTCGGGGCCGCCGCGGTGGTCGTGGCCGGCGCCGCGGTCGTGGGTGCGGGCGTGATCGAGGGAACCGGTGTGGTCGGCGCAACCGTGGACGGGGGTGGCGGCGTCGTGTCGACGACCGGGCTGGTCGTCGTCGGCGGAGGCGTCCTGCCGGTCGAGGTGCTCGGCGACGGGTCCGGCTCGGTCGGTGGCACCACGCTGGTGGGGCCGGTGCTCGGGGGTGCCACGGTCGGTGTCGTCGTCGGCAGGTCGGTGGTCGGCGGCCCGGTGGTCGGCTGGTCGGTGGTGGTCGAGGTGTCGGTGGGCTGGCCCACCGTGGGCTGCGCCGTGGTCGGCTGCGGCGAGGTGACCGGCAGCGTGGGCACGGCCCCGCTCGAGCCCGGCACCGTGCTCGGGGTGGCCGACAACGAGGGAACCAGCGGGAGCTGACTGGCCGGAGCCCCGACCGAAGGCCCGCTCGAGGCAGGAATCGACGGCGCCAGGCTCGGCACGACGGAGCCGCCGAACTGAGCGACAGTCACCGGCGGGCAGGTGCTCCCCGAGCACTTCGCCAGGGCAGCGGTGGTCGACTTGACCACCTGGTTGGCCCAGGCCAGCGAGCGGGTGGCCTTGCTCAGGGCGGGTTCGGCCAGGCGGCCGCGCAGGGTGGTCAGCGCCTTCTGCTGGTCCTTGGCGAACTGCTGAACCGCGAGCAGCGGGCCGGGTCGCGGGTTCTGCGCGTAGGACTGGGCCAGCAGCCGCGAGCCCTTGGCCGCCTCGGCGTCCATGTCGGCGAACAGCCGCACGACCCTGGTCGCCACCGATGCCGCGAGGACGGTCGAGCCGCCGGCCGCCTGGGGAGTGTCGGTCGGCAGGATCCCGTAGGCGGCGTTGCGCTGGGTCAGCCGGTCGATCTCGTGCAGTCTCGTACGGGCGAAGCCCAGCTCGAGCTTGCCGCGTGCCTCGTCGGAGCCGGCGAGCGCGTACTGGACCGACTCGGTGCCCCGCTTGAGCTGGTAGAACGGGTTGCCGGGCAGCGAGTTGGCAGCGGCGATCGAGACCGCGGTCAGCGCGACGATGCCTGCGGCGATGCCCGAGAGGATCCGAAGCCGGTTGCGCCGGCCCCAGCTCTGGTTCCACCGGCTGGTGAGGGGGACGACCTTGCCCCGGCCCGTGCCCTCGCGCCCCCTGCCGGCCTCCTCGAGCAGCCGTAGCCGCAGCCCGGCCCGGAAGTCGGGGCTGGCAGCGGCACCGGCGAGCGTCGCCGAGCCGGGCAGCTCGTGCAGCCGGTCGACGATGTCCAGCAGCATCTCGGTGTCTTCGAGGAGGCCACTGGCGGTGCCGTCCAGGGCGTCGGCGAAGACCTCGGCGGCCGCGCTCATCTGACGAACCCCGCGGGCAGCAGCCGGGACAGGCTGCGCACGGCGCGGTACTGCAACGCCTTGACGGCCCCGTCGTTCTTGCCCATCACGGCAGCCGTCTCGCTGACGGACAGCCCCTGCAGGAAGCGGAGCACGATGCATTCCTGCTGCTCGGCGCCGAGCTTGGTCACGGCCTCGAGGAGTACGCGGTGGTCGAGCGCGTCGAGGACCTCGTCCTCGGGTCCGTCGGCCGTCCGGTCGTCCCTGACCTCGTGGACCTGGACCTCGAGGCGGTAGCGCCCGGACTTGTAGTGGTCGGCCACCAGGTTGCGGGCGATCGTGACGAACCAGGCCCCGATGTCGACGCCCTGCCAGGTGTAGCTGCTGATCCGGCGCAGTGCCCGCAGGAAGGTCTCGCTGGTCAGGTCCTCGGCGAGCGCCTGGCTGCCGACCCGGTAGTAGACGTAGCGGTGCACGAGGTCCACGTAGCGGTCGTAGAGCGCGCCGAACGCCTCGGCGTCGCCACCTTGGGCCTGCCGTACGAGGTCGCGGGTGTCATCGTGGACCTCGAGCACGTCGCGGCCCGGCTCGTCCTCAGGCTCGTGCTCGGGCTCGGCCGGGGGCTCGGCGGCCAGGGCGCGGGTGCGCGAGCCGATCGGCCGGACGATCCGCAGGTCGGGTGTTCTGGGATAGGGATCGGCCTCGGCGCTCTCGGCCACCTGGACCCGGAGCAGGGCGGAGATCAGCGCGTCGAGCCGATGGGGCAGCCCGGACGGCCAGTGCCCAGACGGAAAGGCGACCGCGGCGTAGGCCACCGTGCCTCCCCTCCGTGCAGCCGAGCAGGACACGCCCTGGCGGACTGACGACCGCCTCGGCGTGTGCGGGGTGTGCCGGCACGCGTCGGGTCGGCGCCTACCCGGGCACCCTTGCTGTAAACGAGCTTGCGGAGCCAACTCAGTCGTTGCTGTAACGCGACTCGTGGGCCATCTCCAGGCTGATCCGGGACAGCTCCCGCTCCAGCTCGAGCAGTCCCTCGATCTTGCCCAGACACAGCCTCGCGCCAGCGTTGTGTGCCTCGGTGATGATTTTGTCATCTAAATACGCTGTGTAAAGGACGATCGCCTGAGATGGGCGTCTTGCCCGGATCCGGCGGGTCGACTCGATGCCGTCGACCCCGGGCATCCGCAGGTCCATGACGATCACGTCCGGGTCGGTCTCGTCCGCGATGGTGACGGCGCTGGCGCCGTCACCGGCCTGCCCGACCACGTCGAAGCCGTCCAGGCTCAGCATGTCGACCAGCATCGAGCGGACGTGCTCGGTGTCATCGACGACGAGTACGCGGACACTCACTGTTGCTCCCTCGTGGTTACCGGCCGCAAAAATGGTAATGCGCTCGCGCGGCACGCACGATGGATAACGCTTGACCGGGCAACCGGACGCGGGCTGGCCGGGACCGGTTTGGTAAAGGGCCGGTCAGGCGGGTCGGCGGAAGTCCTCGACCACGTAGACCTGCTTGCCCACGATGACGACGCCCACGCCGACCTGGGTGTAGGTCCGATCGAGGATGTTGGCCCGGTGCGGGGCGCTGCGCATGAAGGCGCCGTGCACCTGGGTCACCGAGTAGCCCATCCCGACGTTCTCCGCCAGGCCGCGCCAGTGGTGGATCACGGTGCCCAGCTGGGGGTTGTGGGCGAGGGTGTGCTTCCGGGCCATCGTGGCTGCCCACTTGGCGGCCACGGCGGTCAGGTCGCTGCTGACCTTCACCGGCTTGAGGCCGTGCGCGGCACGAGCCGCGTTGATGTCCGCGACGAAGACAGCGGCCGGCTTCGGTGCGGCAGCTGTGGCCGCGGCCGGCGCCAGACCCAGGCCGGCGCACAGCGTGATCGCCGCGGTCGACGCGCGCAGGAGCCGTCGCCGGGCCGTACCGTTGCCTGAGCCTGTTCTTCTGCGCACCACGTGACCTCCGGGACCGCGGCCCGCGCACCGGGCTGCGGTCGATTCTTCGACCGGGCCGCAGGCCGTCTTGAGCGGCTGGGCTACCGTTTTGGGATGGAATCGGTACGAGTGGTGCTCCTCAGTCGCGAGGGGTGTCACCTGTGCGACGACGCCAGGGCCGTGGTCGCGCGGGTCTGTGCCGACCTGGGCGTCGCCTGGCGCGAGGACGACATCACCCGCTCGCCGGAGCTGCTCCGCAGGCATGTCGACGACATCCCGGTGACGTTCATCGACGGCGCGGTGCACGACTTCTGGCGGGTCGACGAGACCCGGCTGCGTGCGGCCCTGCTCGGCTAGCACTTTTCCGCCCCGAGCTCAACTTTGTGCATGCATTCACAAGGGCTTACCCTGGGCTGCACACATCCCGTACGAGAGGCCCCACTGAGCTTGACCGCGCACGAGCAGCCGGCGAACGCAGCGTCCACCGACGCTGACGGCGGCGTACGCGAGCCGGCCAAGGTCCGCCGCGGCATCCCCGACGCCACGGTCGCCCGGCTCCCGGTCTACCTGCGCGCGCTGCACTCCCTCGCCGAGGCCGGCACCTCGACCATCGCCTCGGACGCGCTCGCTGCCGCGGCCGGTGTCAACTCCGCCAAGGTGCGCAAGGACCTGTCCTACCTCGGCTCGTACGGGACCAGGGGGGTCGGCTACGACGTCACCTACCTGATCCACCAGATCTCCCGCGAGCTCGGCCTGACCCAGCGCTGGGCGGTGGCGATCGTCGGCGTCGGCAACCTCGGTCACGCCCTCGCGAGGTATGGCGGCTTCGCCACCCGCGGCTTCCGGGTCGCCGCGCTGATCGACGCGGACCGGTCCCGGGTGGGTGAGCGGGTCGACGGCGTCGCGGTCAGCCACCTCGACGACCTCGCGCAGGTCGTGCGGGAGAGCGGGGTCTCGATCGGGGTGATCGCCACCCCTGCCGGGGCGGCCCAGGACGTGTGCGACCGGCTGGTGGCCGCCGGCGTCACGAGCATCCTCAACTTCGCCCCGACCGTGCTGTCGGTCCCGCCGGGCGTCGACCTGCGCAAGGTCGACCTGTCCATCGAGCTGCAGATCCTGTCGTTCCACGAGCAGCGCAAGGCGTCGGCGGTTGCGGCTTTCGACCTGCGGGACACGAGGGACACGGTGTCGTCGTGAGCGTCCTCGTCGTCGGCATCTCGCACCGCACCGCACCGGTGCCACTGCTCGAGCTGGTCGCCGTACCAGCCGATCGCGTGGTCAAGACCCAGCACGCCCTGCTCGAGAGCCAGCACGTCCACGAGGTGCTGCTGCTGTCCACCTGCAACCGGGTGGAGGTCTACGCCGAGGTCGACAAGTTCCACGGCGGGCTGCAGGACGTCTCGGAGACGCTGTCCCGGGTCACGGGCGTCCCTCGGGAGACCCTGGCCGGGCACCTCTATGTCCACTACGAGGACGCCGCCGTCCAGCACCTGCTCTCCGTCGCGACCGGGCTCGACTCGATGGTGGTCGGCGAGTCGCAGATCCTGGGCCAGCTCCGGGCCGGATTCCGTACAGCGCAGGCGGAGAACACCACGGGGCGGGTCCTCAACGAGCTGGTCCGCCAGGCGCTGCGGGTCGGCAAGCGGGCGCACAGCGAGACCGGCATCGACCGGGCCGGCAAGTCGCTGGTCACCGTCGGGCTCGACCTGGCCGAGGCGTCCGTCGGCGAGCTCAGTGGCCGCACAGCGCTGGTCATCGGTGCCGGCTCGATGGCCTCGCTGGCCGCTGCCACCCTGCGGCGCCGGGGCGCCGGCCGGATCCTGGTGGCCAACCGCACCCTGTCCCACGCCGTACGGACGGCCGCCGCCGTGGACGGCGAGGCCTTCCCCCTCGACCGGCTGACCGAGGCGCTGAGCCTCGCCGACGTCGTGGTCACCGCCACCGGGGCCGTCGGCACGGTGGTTCACGCCGACACCGTCGCCCCGGCGGTGGCCGGCCGCCGGGCCGGCCGGCCGCTGTTCTTCCTCGACCTGGCCCTGCCCCACGACGTCGAGGCCGCGGTGAGCCTGCTCGACGGCGTCGTGGTCGCCAACCTCGAGTCGCTGCGCACGGTGCTCGAGTCCGCCGAGGTCGCCGAGGACGTCGAGGCCGTACGCCAGATCGTCGCCGACGAGGTCGCC
>JAWWOL010000176.1:0-6067 GCA_033851695.1 Frankiales bacterium | reverse complement strand
GCCAGCTCTTTGAGGGTCCGCGCCGTGTGATCGGCGTCGCCACGGCTGACCTGGACGACGCGATCGACGCCGAACTGCTTGGCCAGGTCGAGCTTGAACTGGGTCGGGCCGGCCACCGTCAGCCGGCCGGCCCCGCCGTGGATGAGCAGCTGGGCCACCAGCAGGCCCGTTGTGCCGGAGCCGATCATGACGACGTCCGCGCCCGGCTTGAGGTCCAGCACGCCCATCCCGTGGACGGCGCAGGCCAGCGGCTCGACGAGCACGGCGAGGTCGATCGGGAGGTCGTCGGCGTCGAAGACCTTGTCGGCCCGGGTGAGCACCTGCTCGGCGAAGCCACCGGCCGCGTTGACCCCGAGGGAGAGGAAGTTGCGACAGAACAGCGGATCGCTGCGCCCGCACTCGGGGCAGTGCCCGCAGGCGGACGCGTTGTCGACGACGACCTGCTGGCCCGGGCGGAAGCCCTGGACGCCTTCGCCCCAGGAGAGAACCTCGCCGGCGATCTCGTGCCCGGGGGTGAGCGGGAACTTGGTAAAGAAGCCGCCCTCGTGGATGTGCAGGTCGGTGCCGCAGACACCGGCCAGGGTCGTACGGACGACGACCTGCCCCGGGCCTGCGACGGGGTCCGGCACGTCGTCGAGGGTGAACTCCCGCGGGGCGGAGTAGACGATCGCCTTCATAGCCGCACCCTACGCGCGCCCGGAGCCGCTACCCTGTCCGTACGGTGGACGAGCCGGCCGGGCGGCCGCGTCGAGGTCTTCGGACCTCGCCGAGGAAAGTCCGGGCTCCATAGGGCAAGGTGGTGGGTAACGCCCACCCGAGGTGACTCGCGGGACAGTGCCACAGAAAGCAGACCGCCGTACGGGTCCGCCTGTGCGGTAAGGGTGAAACGGTGGTGTAAGAGACCACCAGCGCCCGGGGTGACCCGGGCGGCTCGGTAAACCCCACCTGGAGCAAGGTCAGACAGGAAGCGCTCGAGGGCTGCCCGCCCGAGCTTCCGGGTAGACCGCATGAGGCCTGCGGCAACGTAGGCCCGAGAGAGATGGTCGCCGGCTGCCTTCGGGCAGTGCACAGAACCCGGCTTACTGGCCGCCTCGTCCACCGCCACGCTGACCGTGATTTCCCGTGGGTCGGCGCTGTGACGGCGCAGAGACGGCTCAGGGATTGATCTCTGGCGGAAGGCAACTGCGCTCGTCCCAGTGACGAAACGACCCTCTGTCCGATGCTGCGATGGCCTAGGAGTGCCCTGGCCGGGTCCGGCCAGGGCTCGGCGGGTCAACCGACGGTGTCCTCGTTGCGCGGGGTGCGGGTCAGGTCAAGGCGAGCGACTCGACCGCGGTGTGGATGAGGTCGGCGACCGCCTGGGGCTTGGACACGTAGACCGAGTGGCTCCCGGGCACCTCGCGGACCGTGGCACCGGTCCGCTCGGCCATGGCCCGCTGGGCAGGCGGCGGGATCATGCGGTCGTCGCTGGCGACCAGGTACCAACTCGGCTTGAGGCGCCACCCTGGTTCGGTGACGGTGCCGGCGAGCGCACTGACTCCCCAGGGGACCTGCGAGTCCGCCATGAACGCCGCCTCGTCTTCGGCTAGGTCGCCGGCAAACGAGGCGTGGAACTTGTCCCGGTCGAGGAACAGGTAGCCGTCTCTTGGCGGCAGGATCGGCGGCACCGGCGCCCCAGGCGGCGGGTCGGCGATCAGGGAGTTCACCGACTCGCCCTTGTCGGGGGCGAACGCCGCGATGTAGACGAGTCCGGTGACCCGCGGGTCGCTGCCGGTCTCGGTGATGACCGCGCCGCCGTACGAGTGGCCCACGAGGACCGCCTGACCGTCGAGGTCATCGAGGACCTGCTTGGTGGCGGCTACGTCGCCCTCCAGGGACAGGGTCGGGTTCTGCACGACCGCGACCCGGTGACCTTGGGCGCGAAGCCGGCCGTAGACGCCGCGCCATCCCGAGCCGTCAACGAACCCGCCGTGGACGAGGACCACGGCCGGTCGAGTCGTTGCGTTCATCGCTTACCTCCTGGGGTTGGGTGGGGGGCTCGGGTGACCGTACGAGTAGGCAAGCGCTCGAGGCATCGGGGAAACCCCTCGACCGAGTGCGGTGGGGCCCTCGATATGGACGGCGGGTTGGACGATGATGACCTTGTGGACGACGTATCGGCGGCCTCGTTCGGGTTGTTCGGCCGCGAGGACGCTCTGCAGGTGATGAGCGAGGTCCTGGTTAGTGGTGGGAGCGCCATCGCAACCGGTGACCCTGGCGCGGGAAAGAGCAGCCTGCTGAAGGTCGTTGATCAGCTGGCACAGCGCAGGGGACGACGAGTGCTCTCTGTCACCCCCACGCAATTCGACCGAGGACTGCCCTTTGCCGGTCTTGCCGAGCTGATCGCCCAGTGCCCAGAGGGGGCGGACAGGACTCTTCCGGGCCCGCAGCAGCGTGCCCTCGCGGTTGCCTTGCAGCGGGGCGAACCGGTCGGAGGCGACATCGACACGCTCGCCGTACCTCTGGCTGTCCGAGGCCTACTGACGCAGGTCTGCCAGTCCGAGCCGGTCGCTCTGATCATCGATGACCTGCAGTGGCTGGACCAGGCAAGCGTCGGCGGACTCGGCTTCGCGCTGCGCCGCATCTCGGTCGAACCGCAACGGCTGAGCGTCCTGGTCGGCACCAGACCAGAAGGCCCAGGCAGCGACTTGATCCGCGCGTTGTCTGAGCCAAAGCGTGAGTTCACGCTAGGACCGTTGGAGGACTGGGCGATTGGCCAGCTCCTCCGTAAGCGCCTGGGTCAGCGATGGACTGCGCCGATGAGCGCGGCGGTGGCCCGGGCAAGCAGCGGGAATCCGTTCCTGGCCCTGATGATCGCGCAGGCGATGCAGTCCGACGTGTCCAAGTGGCGCTGGAGCGCCCTGGAGTCGCACGATCCAGTCTTTCCGGTGCCTCCGAGCCTGGCCGGACTTCTCGGTGAGAAGGTCTCGCTGCTCCCGCAGAACACCCGCGACGTCCTGCTGCTCGTGTCCGCGGCGGGGCGGCTCACCGTGAAGCAGCTGCAAGGGATCGTCGAGCCGGCCCGGCTCCGGTCAGCCCTGGAATCTGCCGCAGATACGGACGTGGCGGTCGTCGGCTCCGAGGGAGTCACCTTCACTCACCCATTGCTCGCCTCGGCCATCTACGATGCCTCCACCCCGACCGAGCGTCGACGCGCACATCAGGTTCTCGCAGAGAATCTCGATGACCCCGTGGGGCGAGCTCTCCACCGTTCGAGGACGGTCACTGCCCCCGACGAGTCGATCGCACGCGAATTGGAGCAGGCGGCCGACATCTCGCGGACACGTGGAGCCCAGAAGCTGGCCGGCGAGCTGTGGGAGGGGGCCGCTCTGGCCACCCCGTCGGAGGTGGACACTGCCTCCAGCTTGGGGCGCTGGTTCCGCGCGGTGGATGCCTACCTCGACGCCGGCGATCACGTGGCTGCCCAAGCGGCGCTCGACCAGGGGTCGGCCCTGGCAGCGGTGCCGGAGCAGCAAGCCCAGGTGCTGGTACGCCGCCTCAGACTGGTCGATCACGATTTGAGTGTTCGCTCCCTCGCCGAGCATGCGGTTCGGCTGGCGCCGGAAGGCAGCGAGGTCCGCGCCGAGATCCTGTACATCCTGTGCCTTCTGCACCGCATGCAGTGTCACGGCGACGAAGCTCTGCGGTTGTCTCGGATGGCTGTCAAGGAGGCGGCTGCAGTCAAGCGTGTGGACGTTCAGCTCTCGGCGCTGAACAATCTGCTGGCTGTCGAGTGGCAGTGGGCGGAGGGCCGGCCCCAGCAGACGTTGGGTGAAATCGCACAGCTGGTCGAGAGCGCAGCGATGGACCCGACCGCAAGAAGCGTGGTTTGGACCAAGGGATTCTTCGCAGAGTGGGACGACCAGACAGCTGAGAAGTACGTGCGCGAAGGCATCGCGGCGGCCGTCCCTGCTGGTCGGTACGGCGACCTTTCCTACCTGTACATCTGCCTGGTTCTTGTCCTTATCCGTGCCTCGAGAGTGCGAGATGCCCAAGTAGCCCTGGAAGATTCGGACCGGCTGGGTGCCTGGGCGTCATCCAGCCTCCAAGAGGACCTGGCCCGTGTCGCTGTCAAGGAGTATGCGGGCGACCTGGACGGGGCTCGTGAGGTCGCCCAAGGCGCTGTGGCGCGGTCGAGAGCCAGCGGGGCGACGTACTGGATCGCAGTGTTCCTCGCACAGCTCGGATTCATCGAAACCTCTGCTCGGAACTGGCAAGCCGCGCTCAAGGCTCTGCGCGAGGTCGCCGAAATCTTCACAAGCACCGAGATGGTCGAGCTGGAGCAGCTCCTGTGGGGTGTCGACTACGCTGACGCTGCACTCCAGGTTGGCTCGTTGCAAGAGGTCGAAGTGGCCATTTCCTTGCTGCGGCGCCAAGGGGAGGCGGGGCGGCCGGAAGCGACAGTAGCCGCGGACCGATGTCAGGCATTGCTGACGGCTGCGCGCGGGGACGTGAACAACGCCTTGAGCGAGCTCGTGAAGATTGTCGGTCAACCGGGATCCGAGTGTTCGTTCGAGGCCACCCGGTCGCGGCTGGCCCTGGGACAGGTTTTCCGTCGCGCCGGTTACAAGGGCATGGCCAGCGATGCGCTGAACGAGGCAGCGGCCGCGTTCGAGGAGTTGGGCATCCCGCGATGGGCGCAACGAGCCCGGGACGAGGCCGGCCGGGTGGGGCTGCACCACACCGCGAACACGCTCACTGCAACAGAACGCCGGATCGCCGAGCTCGTCGGATCAGGACGGTCCAATCAGGAGACCGCCGCGGAACTCTTCATGTCCGTCAAGACGGTGGAAGCCAACCTGACCCGGATATACCGCAAGCTCTCTGTGCGGTCGAGGACACAGCTTGCAAACCGCATGAACACACTCGACTCCTGAACGCACTCCGACCAGGGCGTCAACCGTCACCTTGCCATATGTCGGGTCGACGCGAGCTGCGCTGGAGCGGCCTGCTCGCGGCGCCGGGTAGGTTTGATGACAGCGCTCCGTACCGTGCTCAGAGCCATCCGAGGAGTCCAGCCGTGACCGAGCCCCGCCTCACCACCGGGTCCATCGACAGCACGCCGCGGCGCCGAGGTGCGGTCAGCGCCAAGGCCGAGACGTTCACCGAGTCCGTGATTCGCGGGATGACCCGGCTCGCGATGGAACGCGGCGCGGTCAACCTGGCCCAGGGCTTCCCTGACTTCTCCTGCCCGCCGGAGCTCAAGGAGGCCGCCAAGGCGGCGATCGACGCTGACGTCAACCAGTACGCCATCACCTGGGGCGCCAGCGACTTCCGGCACGCGATCGCGGAGAAGATCGCCAGGACCTACCCCGGCTGGGCTGTCGATCCTGATGCCGAGCTCTGCGTCACCTGCGGGTCCACCGAGGCGATGATCGCGACGATGCTCGCGCTGGTCGACCCCGGCGAGGAAGTCATCGTCTTCGAGCCCTACTACGAGAACTACGGGCCCGACGCGATCCTCTCCGGCGCGACGCCGGTGTACGTGACGCTGCACGAGCCCGACTGGTCGATCGACGAGGCCGAGCTGCGGGCGGCATTCAGCGACCGGACCCGCGCCATCATCGTCAACACGCCCCACAACCCGACCGGCAAGGTCTTCAGCCGCGACGAGCTGTCCCTCATCAGCGAGCTCTGCCAGCGGTACGACGTGCTCTGCGTCACCGACGAGATCTACGAACACATCCACTACCTCGGTGCCGGCGGTCATGTGCCGCCGGCCACGGTCGATGGCCTGCAGGACCGCACCATCACGATCAACGCGATGTCCAAGACCTATGCGGTGACCGGCTGGCGGGTGGGCTGGGTCGTTGCTCCGCCTGTGATGGCCGACGCCATCCGCAAAGTCCACGACTTCCTGACCGTGGGTGCGCCGGCTCCGCTTCAGGCGGCGGGCGTCGCGGCCATGAACCTGCCGGTCGACTACTACACCGACATGGCCGCCAAGTACGCCGAGCGGCGCGACCTGCTCTGCGACTACCTGGCGCAAGCCGGGTTCGCCTTCCACAAGCCGGACGGCGCCTACTAC
>JAWWOL010000158.1:0-3090 GCA_033851695.1 Frankiales bacterium | reverse complement strand
GGGCCTGCGACGCGCCCGAGGAGTAGCGGGTCGAGGCGTCGTCGTCGACGGCGTTGCTGACCACATCGCCTGAGCAGCAGGGATCTGCGGGACCAGAGGGCAGGCCGATCGCCGTCCAGCCGGCCGGGTCGACGGCCTGCAATTGTGAGGCGGGTAGAGGCGCCGACGGCCAGACGAACGTGGCCAGGGCACCACCGGGCAGCGTGTAGTCAAAGCTCTGCCCGTTCTCGCTCACCGAGAAGGCCTGCGGGTTGTCGTTCTCGTTGTGGGCGACGAGAACGGTTGACCCATCGGGGTTGCGGAACGCGACGTCCATGATCTGGCCGTTCCAGCCCACCGTGCCGAACGACGTGCTGGCGATCCGTACGGCACCCGGCCGAACGAACCGGCTGAGGTGGCCAAGGGCGTAGTACTCCGCGTCCGGAGTCACCGTGTCCCCCGGCCCGACGGTCAGGATCCCGGTGCACGTTCCGCAGCCGCCGACGTGCGGACCGCCGCTGGGGTCAAGAGCGACGTTCCAGTTCACCACCGACTTGGCCCAGTTGCGCGTCGAGCCGATCTCGAGGTTGCGCGCGTCCCACTTGAGCGTGTCCGAGAACGTGCTGGCCGGATCGGCCGACATGCTGCCGGAGCACTCGGTGAAGTAGATGTCCTTGCTGGGGAACTGGTTGTGCAGCGCCGTCATCGCACTGGGATCGCCGTAGTAGCAGTGGTAGGCGGTGCCTGCGACATACTTCGCCGCTGGCGAGGCGAGGATCTCCTGCGGGTAGTTGTTGCTGTCGGAGGCCTCGTCCGGCGGCGACGACGCGATGTCGTTGGGGTGCTCGGACCAGTTGTGGTCGTAGCCGAGGATCTGGGTCTGCAGACCGGCCTGGCGCAGCATCGGGCCGAGGGCCTCGATCACCTTCTCCTCCTGGGCCGCCGACATGTCCGTGCCGGGATAGCCGCTGGGCGTACGGTTCTGCGGCTCGTTCTGGACGCTGATCAGGTCGACGTTGACGCCGTTGGCGCGGTAGGCCTGGAGGAACTTCACCAGGTAGAGCGCGTAGGAGGCGTAGATCTTGGGGCTGTCGATCAGCCGCCCCCCGATGAGCGAGCCGTTGGTCTTCATCCACGCCGGAGGGCTCCACGGCGTCGCCATGATCGTGAGCTTCGGGTTGAGCTGCTCGGCCTTGCGCAGCAGCGGCAGGATCTGCGCCGTGTCGTGCGCGATCGAGAACTGCTTCTGCTGGTAGTCGGTCCGCCCGGCAGGCAGGTCGTCGTACGTGTAGTCCTGTGTGGCCACGAAGTCGGAGGCTCCCACCGGCTGGCGCAGGAAGTCGAGCCCGTCGCCGGTCTTGGGGTCGAACAGCATCCGCATGGTGGCTTCGCGCACCGAGGGCGAGAGCCCGTACAGGACAGCGGCAGAGGAGTCGGTCAGCGAGCCGCCGAAGCCGGTCATCGTCTGGAAGGTGCGGCTCGGGTCGACGACCACGGTCTCGGCACCGGGCGCTCCGGTCGTGAAGGACACCGTGCCCTGGTCGCTCATCTTCAGCGCGCCGTTCGGGGTGGTGATCCACACGTGCGCGGCCGGGCTGACGGTTGCGCTCGCGACCTGGGCGGAGGCCGGCCCGACCTGGCTGCTCAGCGCGCTCAGCGCGACCACGGAGGTCACCGCGGCGAAACCCAAGGGACGCCTTCTCATCGTCGCTTCTCCCTCGTCCGATCCTGTAACAACGTGTAACAAATCGGCATCGTTGCCAACACAACGGACACAAGCAGCCTCCACCATGCCTGTCAATGCCCCTGCAGGCTGTTCACGTGTGACGATATGCACCGGTATGCTGCGCCCGTGAAACACAGGCGTGTAACGCGTGGCTAGGTCCTTGGGCAGCCGGGCGACCGTGCGCGACGTCGCCGCCGAGACCGGTGTCTCGATCGCCACCGTCTCCCGGGTGCTGAACGACCATGCCAGCGTCTCGCCCGAGACCCGCGAGCTGGTCCGGCAGGCGGTGGAGCGGCTCGGCGAGCATGCCCCCGGACCGCGCGCCACGCGGGCTCGTACGACGCTCGGGTCGGTCTATGTCCGCTGCCCCTACCTGTTGTCGGACTACTTCGGTCTCATCGTGTCCTCGATCGCGGAAACCCTTGAGCTGTACGGGAAACAGCTCGTCCTCAACGCCGGCGAGGCCAGCCAGCACGCGTCCGTACTGCCCGGGCTGCATGCCAAGGCCGGGATCAGTGGGGCGATCATGATCCTGCCGCCCGAGCCGAGCGACCAGCTGGAAGCCTTGCGGGCACGCCGCTTCCCGTTCGTCGTCGTCGACCCGCGCACTCCGATGCCACGCGACATCGTGGCCGTGTCGGCCGCGCACTTCGCCGGGGCACGCAAGCTCACCCGGCACCTGGTCGAGCTGGGCCACCGCCGGATCGGCGTCGTCGCCGGGCCCGAGGACTGGCTGGCGAGCAACGACCGACTGGCCGGGCACGCCTCGGCGATGGCCGACGTCGGGGTGCTGCCCTCGGCCGCGCTCATCCGCAGCGCGCAGGCGACGGTGGAGTCGGGATATCAAGCAGCGCAGCAACTCTTGGACCTGACGGATCGTCCGACCGCGTTGGTCTGCTTCAACGACAAGGCTGCCGTCGGTGCTCTCACCGCCGCGCACGAACGCGGCCTGCGGGTGCCGTACGACCTGTCGATCGCCGGGTTCGACGACATCGACCTGGCCAGGGCGACCAATCCGGTGCTGACGACCGTGCGGCAACCGCTGGAGGAGATGGGCCGGATGGCCGTGACGTTGCTGATCCGGCTGTTGGAGCGGCATCGGCTCGAGGCACTGCACGTCGAGCTGGCCACCGAGCTGGTCGTCCGAGAATCGACCGGCCCTGCCCCGACACGGGCCACCTGACCTACTGGGCCCCTGACGCCTGCGCTCGGATCTGGGTTTCACCCTGCACCGCCAGGTCATGCGGCGGATAGGTGCTCACGTCGATGACCCGGCGCAGGTCGTACATCGAGGGTGAGCTGTTGTCCTGTCCTCGAGGCACGTGTACGGCCTCGCCCGTCGCCTCGTAGACCAGAATCGGACCCGCGTCGGTCCCGTCGTGGTC
>JAWWOL010000123.1:0-7267 GCA_033851695.1 Frankiales bacterium | reverse complement strand
CCCTCGATCGTGAGCTCGCCGTCGCGGAGCAGCGACAGCAGCGACAGGCGCGACTCGTCGACTGGCTCACTCCTCGGCATGCTCACCAGTCTGACCGCAGCTCAGTGCCGGTGCCCGTTCTGGCGCGGGCAGACGTGTCCCTCGGGGTCCAGCGGCTGGCCGCAGAACGGGCACGGCGGACGGCCGGCGGCGACGACCCTGGCCGCCCGCCGGGCGAAAGCCTTGGCAGCAGCGGGATGCAGCCGGACGCGGAGCACGTCGGGTCCGGTCTCGTCATCACTGAGGACAGCCTCGTCGGCCTCGTCGTCCTCGCCGGTGACGGCCTCGGTGACCGCAAGCGCCTCGATGACGACCTTGTCGGCCTCGCCGTCCCACGCCAGCGCCAGGGTGCCGACCCGGAACTCCTCGACGATCGGCTGGTCCAGCGGCGCGACGTCCTCGAGCTCCTGCGGGGCCACCGTGGGGACCTCGCCGCCGCGGCGGCGGGCCTCGTCGAGCAGCTCCTCGAGTCGCTCGGCAAGCGCGGCCACCTGGACCTTCTCGAGGGCGACGCTGATCACACCGGCCGAGCCACTGGCCTGCAGGAAGAACGTCCGTTCGCCCGGCTGGCCGACGGTGCCGGCCACGAAGCGGTCCGGCGGGTCGAAGAAGAAGATCTGTCGAGGCACCCGATCACCCTACGTGTCGCCGGTCGACCCGCCCACGACAGCGTCCCGGGTCGCGGCCCTGCGCCGGCGCCGTTTGGGCGGGATGTGGGCGTCGAGACTCCCGCCGTTGTCGTTGACCTTGACGACGAACGGCCGCACCTTGCCATAGCGGATGATCGTCAGCGACGCCGGGTCGACGTTGATCCGCTGGAACGTGTCCAGGTGCATGCCGAGGGCGTCGGCCACGATCGCCTTGATCACGTCGCCGTGGCTGCAGACCAGGTAGGTCGCCTCCTCGCCCAGCGTGGCGTTCCACTCCCGTACTGCTTCGACGGCGCGGTTCTGCATCCCGCGCATCGACTCGCCGCCCTCACCGGGGAAGGTCATGCCGCTGGGGTGGCTCTGGACCACCGGCCAGAGCGGGTCCCTGGCCAGCTTCTTGAGCTCGACGCCGGTCCAGTCGCCGTACCGGACCTCACCGAACCGCTCGTCGATGCTCGCCTCGATGCCGCGGGCCTTGAGCAGCGGGGTCAGCGTCTCCTGGCACCGCTCGAGCGGGCTGGTGACCACGGCGGTGAGCGGGATCTTCTCCAGGCGCTGCGCGAGCGCCTCCGCCTGCTGCTGGCCGGTCTCGTGCAGGTGGACGTCGGGGGTCCAGCCGGCCAGGACTCCCCCGGCGTTGGCGGTGCTGCGGCCGTGCCGGAGCAGCAGGACAGTGGTCACCGGGTGAGCGTACGCGACCCCGCCGACATGCTTGATCAAAGCGCCCTAGTCTTTGTGCATGAACGTTGAGGACTGGGAACCGCCGGCGGTCGTTCGCGACCAGCACGGCGTCGGGCACGTGAACAACGCGACTTTCTCGGCCGTGCACGGGTTCCGGCCGCTGATGCTCGACCTGCACCTGCCGGTCGGCCGGGGCCCCTACCCGGTGCTCGTCTACGTGCACGGCGGTGCCTGGTTCAGCGGCAGCCGGCTCGGTCTGCCGCCGACCGTCGACCGGGTGGACTTCCACTCCCGCGTCCTCGCGCGCGGCTACGCGATCGCCGAGGTCGACTACCGGCTCAGCGCCGAGGCCGCCTATCCCGCGCCTCTCGACGACCTGCTCGAAGCCTTGCAGTGGTTGAGCTTCTGGTCACCGAAGCTGGGGCTGGACCCGGCGCGGCTGGCCCTGCTAGGCGAGTCCGCCGGTGCGCACCTGGCGCTGATGGCCGCCTTCACCGAACCGACGCTCGTCGCGGCGGTCATCGACTGGTACGGGCCGGTGGACCTGGTCCGAGCGATCGAGACGTCCGCGGTCGCGCTGGCCGAGGACCCGGCGGTGCAGCTGCTGGGCGGCGTCGGGCCGGACCTGCTGGAGCGGGCGGCCACGGCGAGCCCGCTGGGCCACGTCCACGCCGACTGTCCCCCGGTGATCTGCATCCACGGCACGGCGGACCTCGCCGTCCCGTACGCCGACAGCGTCAGCCTGACCGCTGCCCTCGGGCGCCTCGGGGTGCGCAGCGAGCTGTTGCCGGTCGCGGGGGCAGGTCACATCTTCGAGGGTTGCTCCGACCTCGGCGCGCTGATCGAGGCCGGGTTGGACTTCCTGGCCCGGACCGTCTGAGCGGCTCGAGCGGTGCCTCTCCGCTGACTCTGCGTTGCCCGCTCGGGGCGGCAACGCAGAGCCGCCAGGGGAGAACCTCCGCCACCCGGCCGCCGCCCCTACCATCGAGGTCATGGCCGACGACGTGACGTACGCCGAGGTGGGGGCGACCGCGCACGCGGTGCTGCCCGCCGGCTACCAGCACGTCCGGCGGGCCAACCTGATCGGCCGCGGGGCCAGGGAGTTCCGCGCGGCGGCCGACGCGATGATGACCTGGCAGGTGCAACGTCGGGCCGGGCTCACGGTCCGAGGGTGCGAGCGAGTGGCCCTGGGCGAGATCGTCTGGATGGGCGCAGTCGGCGGACCGTTGCGCATCGGTTTCCGGTGCAAGGTGGTCAGCGTCATCGACGAGGAGCGGCGCAAGGGCTTCGCGTACGGGACCCTGCCTGGTCACCCGGAGAGCGGCGAGGAAGCGTTCCTCCTGATCTGGCGCGACGACGATTTCGTCGAGCTGCAGGTCGTCGCGTTCTCCCGACCGGCGCGATGGTGGTCCCGGATTGCTGGCCCAGCAGGAAGTCTCGTCCAACGCTGGATGACCAGCCGCTACCTGAAGGCGCTGGCTTAGCCTGGAGGGTTGAGCCGTCAGGAGACCAGGTCGAGCTGCTCGACGGCCTGCAGCAGGGTGCGCTCGGCAGCGCCGATCAGGACCGCGTTGTCGCCGAGGGACCCGGTCGTGATCGACAGGACCGCGGCGGCCGACGGCAGCATGTTGCGGCGGACGACCAGGGCCAGCTCGTCGCCGAGATGGTCCACGACGTCCTCGAGATAGCCTGCGAACACGATCATCTGCGGGTTGTAGAGCGATGCCAGGGCACGCACCCCGACGGCGAGCCAGGCCTCGGTCTCCTCGAGGGCGGCCACCGCCGTACGGTCTCCGCGCATCGCCGCCGTCACCACCGCGGCGACCTCGTGGCGGTGCGAGCCGGTCCGGCCGGCGGCCTCCAGGATCGCCTCCGCGCCGACCAGCGTCTCCCAGCAGCCGCGGGCGCCGCACCGGCACAGCTTGCCCGGGTAGGCCAACGGCAGGTGCCCGATCGCGGCCATGGACCCGCTGGCACCCCGCAACAGCTGGCCGTCGTGGATGACGCCGCCGCCGATGCCGATGTCGCCGAGGACGTAGACCAGGTGCTCGGCGTTGCGCCCCACCCCGCGCAGGTGCTCGCCCAGCGCGCCGAGGCAGGCGTCGTTGTCGATGATGATCGGCAGCGCGTCGCCGAGGTCCTCGCGCAGCCAGTCCCCCAGCGGTACGTCGTCCCAGAGCAGGTTGGCCGCCCGCTCGACGCCGCCGTCGTCGGGCCGGACGCTGCCCGGCACGGCAACACCGATGCCGACGACCACCGACTCCTCGGTCGACACCGCCGCCAGCTCGGCCCGCAGGGCGGTCGCGAGGATCGTCGCCACCTCGCGCGGATCCGTCGCGGCGACCTGCAGCCGCCGGGTGTGCTGGCCGAGGACGACGCCGCCAAGGCCGACCAGGGCCGTGGTGATCGCGTCGTGCCGGATCGACGCAGCAGCGGCGACCACCCGGCGGACATTGAGGCTGACCAGCAACGACGGGCGCCCCGTACGGGCCGGTCCGCCGAGGCCCTCGATCTCCGTGACGAACCCGCGGTCGGTCAGGGTCCCGACCAGGTGCAGCATCGTCGAACGGTTGACGTCCAGCGCCCGGGTGAGGGCGGCCCTGGTCATCGGCCCCTCGGTGTGCAGCAGTCGCAGCACGGCGGACAGGTTGCGGGCCTGGCCGCGGGAACCGCTGCTGACCGCCCGGTCCTCGACGGCACGCAGACGGCTGCCTTGACGCGCGGCATCCATCTGGTCAGCCACGGCCGCTGGACACCCGGCCGCGTCTGCTCAGCGAGTCGATGGTGACGGCCGCGATCAGCACGATCCCGGTGTAGATGCTCTTGCTGCCGGCGCTCAGCTCGAGCAGTCCCATGCCGTTGTCGATGGCCGCGACGACCAGGCCGCCGAGCACGGCGTTGACCACCCGGCCGTGGCCGCCGAAGAGGCTGGTGCCGCCCACGACAGCGGCCGCGATCGCGTACAGCAGGATCTGGCCGCTGCCCTCCGTGCTGGTGACGGACTGCAGCCGCGAAGTCAGCACGATGCCGCCGACGGTGGCCATGACGCCGGAGAGCATGAAGACGCCGACGCGTACGGACTGCACCTTGATGCCGGCCCGGCGGGCGGCCTCGGCGTGGCCGCCGACCGCGTAGACGTGCCGGCCGAAGGACGTGCGGCTGGCCAGGTAGGACAGCACCACCATGGCAAGGAGCACGAGTGCGACCACGAACGGCAGGCCGCGGATGGGTGCGAGCGGTCCCCGGTCGGCGTTGGTCACGAGCAGCACGGCGGTGGCTACCACGGCGACGACGGCGACCCGCCACACGATCAGCAGCGCCGGGCCCGGTTTGAGGGCGAGCCGCAGGCGGCGCCGGCGGCGCAGGACCTGCAGCGCGGCGTAGCCTGCCGTGGCGACCAGCGCGAGGATCCAGCCGGCGGTCGGGGTCAGCAGCCCGTTGCCGATGTAGACCAGCTGCGGGACCTGTCGGATGGACGTGCGGCCGGTGTTGTTGACCGCCTCCAGGACGATGCCGTTGAAGGCGAGCAGGCCGGCCAGGGTGACCACGAACGACGGCAGGTTCAGCGCGGTCACCAGCACCCCCTGCACGAACCCCATCGCGGCACCGGCGAGCAGTGCGAGGGCGATGCCCAGCCACCACGAGTGCGGATGCGGGCCGGTGACCGTACGGGCCAGCACGGCGCCGCCCACTCCCGCCATCGAGCCGACGGACAGGTCGAGCTCGCCGATCAGCAGGACGAAGACCACGCCCATCGCGATCATCGCCACGCCGGCGCCCTGCACCAGCAGGTTGGTCAGGTTGCCAGCAGTGAGGAAGTGGTCGTTCTGGGACTGGAAGAACAGGGAGAGGGCCACCAGGCCGACCACGACCGGCATCGAGCCGACCTCGCCGCCCCGCAACCGGGTGAGGTAGCCGCCGAGCTGAGCGCGCACGGACCACTCCGCCGGTCGCTCGACCGGCAGGTCGCCGCCCTTGCGCGCGGTCACGGCATCCGGGGACAGGGCGCGGGTCATGCATGCCCCCGGCGCAGCGGTGTCTCGAGCTCGTCGCCGAACCCGGCGTGTCCCGCCGTGATCAGCTGGACCACCTCGTTGCTGGTCACGTCGTCCGGTTCGACGTCGGCAACCATCCGGCCCAGCCGGAGCACCGCGATCCGGTCGGCGACCGCGAAGACGTCGCTGAGGTTGTGCGAGATCAGGACGACGCTGATCCCCTGGTCGGCGAGCTTGCGGACGAGGGTCAGCACCTGCTTGGTCTGCGCGACGCCCAGCGCAGCCGTGGGCTCGTCGAGGATGACCAGCCGGGAGTTCCACATCACGGCACGGGCCACCGCCACCGACTGCCGCTGGCCGCCGGAGAGGCTGGCCACCTGCTGGCGTACCGAGCTGATCGTGGTCACCGACAAGGACTCGAGGGTCTCGCGGGTGCGCGCCTCCATCGTCTCCTCGTCCAGGCGGCGGACACCGGTGCGCAGCTCGCGGCCGAGGAACATGTTCTGGACCACGTCGAGGTTGTCGCACAGCGCGAGGTCCTGGTAGACGACCTCGATCCCGAGCGCGGCGCCGTCCGCCGGCCCGGCGATGGTGACCAGCTGGCCCTCCCAGACGACCGACCCGCTGTCGATCGTGTGGATGCCGGCGATGCACTTGATCAGCGTCGACTTGCCGGCGCCGTTGTCCCCGACCAGCGCGGTCACCAGGCCGGCCCGCAACGTGAAGTCGACGCCCCGGAGCGCCTCCACGGCACCGAAGTGCTTGCGGATCCCTTGCAGCTGGAGCAGCGGCACCCCGGCGTTCGTCATGGGCGCTCACCCTCTGGTGCGGCTGTCATGTCAACCCATCGGCCTTGCACATGGCGAGATAACGCCCGGTGCAGATCTGATCGAGCGTACGGAACCCGTCCCGGATCACGGTCTGCTTGATGTTGGACCTGGTCACCGGGATGGGGGTCAGCAGCACAGACGGTACGTCGTGATCCCCGGCGGAGACGGGTGTCGTCGTCTCGGTCGGCTGCTTGCCCTCGCGCAGCTCGAGCGCGAGGCGCGCCGCGGCGACCGCTTCCTGCTGCACCGGCTTGTAGACCGTCATGCACTGGTCGCCGGCGAGGATGTTCTGGAGACCGGCGATCGTGGCGTCCTGCCCGGTGACCGGCACCCCGTGCAGTCCCCGGTTGTCGAGCACGGTGATCGCCGCGTTGGCGAGGGCGTCGTTGGCAGCGGCGACGCCGTCGACCGTGTTGCCGGCCCTGGTCAGCATCTGGTCGAAGATCGTCGCCGCCTGCTGGATGTCCCACTTCGGCACGGACTGCTCACCCGCGCGGACGTAGGCGCCGGAGGCGAACAGCGGGTCCAGCACCGAGTCGTAGCCCTGCTTGAACTCTGCCGAGTTGTTGTCCTCGGGCGAGCCGTCGAGCTGGATGATCGACGGCTTCCGCCCTGACGGTGTCGTGGCCGCGAGGCAGTCGACCAGCCCCTGCCCCTGCAGCTTGCCGACCCGTACGTTGTCGAAACTCACGTAGTACGAGGCACTTCCGCGCAGGGTGAGCCGGTCGTAGTCGATCACCTTGAGGCCCTGGCGCACCGCGTTGGCCTCGATGGCGGCGCCGGACCCGGAGTCGAGGTTGACCAGCAGCAGGACCGACGCGCCGTTGGTGATCGCCTGCTCGGCCTGGCTCTGCTGGTTGCTCGGGTCGCCCTGGGCGTTGTCGATGGTGAAGTCGCCGGCCGAGAGTCCCTCGGCCTTGAACGCGGCTGTCAGGTAGCGCCGGTCGTCGCTCTCCCAGCGGGTCGACGAGGCCGTGTCCGGAAGCAGGACCGCGATCTTGCCGGAGCCGAGGTCAGGCTTCTGCGCCTTGGCGGGTCCGGTGCAGCCCGAGAGCGGCCCGGCCATGGCAGC
>JAWWOL010000096.1:0-3246 GCA_033851695.1 Frankiales bacterium | reverse complement strand
ACGCCCGAAGGTGCCATCGACGGCAACATGTACAAGGTCCAGCTCTGGGCGGACAACTCCCCCACCGCCACGTTGACCGCCGTGGGCAAGGGCAGCATGCCCTACATCCAGCGGGCCACCAGCGCCTCCATCCCCGCCGCGTCCCTGCTCTACCGTCCGCCCGGCGGCACCTGGACGACCATCCCGGACACCCGGGGCGGGACGGACAGCTTCCAGGGCTACTTCGCCGGGGCCGGTGACTACGCGCTGGTCCAGACCAAGGCCCCCGTGACCAAGTCTTCCCACACCCTGGTGATCGTGGTTCTGGTGCTCGTCGTGCTCGCGATGGCCGGCGCCGTCGTGCTGATCCGGCTCAGCCGGCGCGCCCCCGCGAAGAAATGACCCGCAGGCTCGGCCCGCTGGGCACCGCAGCCCTGCTGGCCGGGTTCACCGCCTCGGTCCTGGTACGCATGGCGATCGGCGGGGCCGGCATCGCCCGCTCGGCCACGGCGGGGCTGGTGTTCGCCGGCTGCCTCGCCGCCTTGACGCTGGTCACCGGCGCGACGTCGGCGCTGAGACCGAAGGCCGTGGTCCTCGGACTGGCCGGCGCGGGCCTGCTCTGCCTGCCGTCGCTGGTCGGCCACGCCCTGCACCCCGGGGTGCGGCCCGGCGGCAGCTTTGCCCATTGGGCGGCGGTGGTCACGGTCGTCGCCGTCGCGGAGGAGGCCTTCCTGCGCGGCGCGCTCTACACCGCCGTCCGGGACCTCCGTGGCGAGACCGTTGCGTTGGTCGTCACCTCGGTCGCCTTCGCCGCGCTGCACCTGCCGCTGTACGGCTGGGGCTCCGCGCCGCTGGACCTGGCAGTGGGGCTGGTCCTGGGCGTTCTCCGCGAGCAGACCGACGGCTGGGCGGCGCCGGCCATCACCCACGTGGTGGCCGACCTGGCCGCCTGGGGGTTGCGTTAGGAGGCGGCTTCGGTTTCGACGTCCTCAGCGCAGGCCGTCGCGTCGGCAAGCTTGTTCATCGAGTCGGCCACACCGCGTAGGTCGTCCCGGTCGAGCTTGTCCACCATGTGCTCACGGACGCCGCGTAGGTGCGTGGGGTAGGCAGCGACCAGCCGGCTCATGCCGACATCGGTCAGCTCGCAGTAGATCACCCGGGCGTCGGCGGCGCACCGCCGGCGGCTCACCAGGCCGTCACGCTGCAGCTTGTCGACCAGCCGGGTCACCCCGCTGGGGGACAGCAGCGCGGCGTCGGACAACTCGGTCATCCGCAGCGAACGGTCCGGCCGCTGGGACAGGTGGGCCAGGACCTCATAGGCCGGCAGCGACAACCCGTGCTCGGCGATCAGCTCGGCCTCGAGCCGACGGACCACCGACGCGTGCGCGCGCAGCATCGAGTGCCAGGCCGACATCTCGAGCTCATCCAGCGGCTGCGAAGCTCTCACCCGGCCATCATAAGCCGATCGGCCAGTTTAGTTGCGAAGGACAATTAACCCGGATCAGGGCCAATGGGGACGAACGGTCAACGGCCGGTGGGCAGCCACTGTGAGCCGTCCCACCACCAGTGCCCATCCGGGGAGACGTGCGCCCCGGCCGGAACCGGCGCGACTGCCTCGTGCTGGGCGGGGACCCATGCCGTGCCGTCCCACTCCCAGTGCCCGTCGGGCGAGAGCTGCCGCTCGGCCTTGACCGGCTCGGGCTCCGGCTGGGCCTGCTGCTGCTCGGCCGGCACCCACTGGGTGCCGTTCCACTCCCACATGCCGTCGGGCGAGAGCTGGCGCTCCGGCTGGGCCGCGACGACCGGCTCCGGCTCGGGCTCCGGGAAGGTCTCGGCAACCCCGCCCTCGCTGCCCCGCCAGCCGGAGTCCGCCGACGCGCTCGCCGGCGAGTCCTCGGCCAGTCCGGCCGCGTGCAGGCTGGTCGCGTCGGTGGACACATCGATCCACTGCTCGCCGTCCCACCAGTGCCGCCCGTCCGGCGACATCGGGTGGGTGTTGTCCACCTGGGGCACGACCCGGTCGCCCGCCGCCAGGGTGCCTGGCTCGTCCGCGGCCACCGGGGTGTCGTGCGCGGTGGTGTCGGAAGCGAAGTCGATCGTCTCGATCAGCTGGGTCGCCTCGGGCTGGTAGGCCGACGCCTCGTACGAGGACGTCTCGGCCGCTTGCTCGGCGACGACCGCGGTCTCCGCGCCGGCCGTACCGGACGGTGCAGGGGCCGCGGAACCGTCTGCGGGGATCCACGCGGCGCCGTCCCACACCCAGAAGCCGTCATCGCTGACGTACTGGCCGTTCTCGTTCACGCGCATGGAAGTCCGCTCCTCGGCTCAAGGTCTCGCTCGGTTATACCGCGAGCAGGAGCAGAGACGAGTAGGGACCTGCCGGACAGGCTCACATAACTCTCCCGTGCGGCCCGAAGTCGGGCCGCAAACGGGAGCGACCCGGCTATGCCAGGTCTTCGGAGCGCTGCTCGGGAATGCCGCCGAGCAGGGAGCGGACCTCAGACTCGCGGTAGCGGCGGTGACCGCCGAGAGTGCGGATCGAGGTGAGCTTGCCGGCCTTGGCCCAGCGGGTCACCGTCTTGGGGTCGACCCGGAACATCGTGGCCACCTCGGCCGGTGTGAGTAGCGGCTCGGATTCGGTGGTACGGGCGGTCATGATCGGAGTCCCCTCGTCGGACGGTCGGCTCGGCGCCGACCTACGGTTTTCATAGTGACGGTTAGCCCGCGATGTCCGATATGGCCCATCGGGACTATCTTTCGTGGCCGATGAGACGACTCGGGGCGATTTCTACGCCGAACGGCCTAGTCGTTGCGGCGCGGAACGTTCACCGGGGCTTCGTGAGCCTCAGTTGACCGTCTCGTGCTGTTGCACCGGCTGCCAGTACGCCATGACCCGTTCGTACGCCTCGCCGGCCGCGTCGGTGTCGTTGTGCTCCAGGAGTCTGAGTGCCTTGGCGACCAGGGCGGTGGACTCGTCGTCCGTCAGTTCCTCGTCGGTGAGCAGGTGCACCATGCCGCCGTAGTCGAGCTCGACCAGGGCGTGCGGGTGGAACTCCTCGAGCCACCGGGCGACGGCCTCGATCCCGGCCACCACCGGACCGTCCTCGAGCGCGCGCCGGACCACGTTGAGCGCCCGCGCCGCCCGCCGGCGGGCCTGCGCCATCGTCGTGACGTAGAGGCAGCGGCGGCGTTCGGCCGCCGGCACGTCGTCCCCGCCGAACCGCGGCCCGAGCACCAGCTCGCGCTCGGTCCGGTCGAAGAGCAGCA
>JAWWOL010000087.1:0-7658 GCA_033851695.1 Frankiales bacterium | reverse complement strand
CTCACCCCGCTCAAGGTGAGGGTCCAGTCCAGGACGGCACATGTCAGACCTTCACCTGGCGGAAGATCCCGTACATCGCCGAGACCAGCGCGATCGCCACGAAGCCGACCACCAGGCCGACGGCGATCAGGATGACGGGCTCGAACAGTGAGGTCAGCCGCTTGAGCCGGTCGTCCACCTCACGCTCGTAGTAGTGGGCCGCCATGCCCAGCTGCTCGTCGAGTGATCCGGTGTCCTCCCCCACCCGCAGCATCTGGGTCGCCACGGCCGGGAAAAGCCTGGTGCCACCGAGTGAACGCGCGACGCCGTCCCCGCGCATCATGCCCTCGCGCGCGGTGTCGAGGACGTGCGCGACGTACAGGTTGTTCATGGCAGCGCCGGCTACGGCCATCGCCTCGGCCAGGGGGACCCCGGCTTCGGTCATCGACCCCAGGATCCGGCAGAACCGCTCGACCAGCGCGTAGCGCAGCAGTGGCCCGAAGACCGGCAACCTGAGGACACGGCGATCGAGCCAGAGCCGCGTACGGGGGCGCCGGAGCATCCAGACGAACCCGGCTACCAGCACCAGCGCGATGGTGATCAGCACCAGGCCCCAGTGGGTCAGGAAGTTGCTGACGTTGATGAGGGTCCGCGTCGCCAACGGCAACTTGGCGTGGAAGGACGCGAAGAACACGGTGAACTTGGGCAGGACGAAGGTGGTCAGCAAGATGGTCACGCCGAACGCCAGCACCACGACCAGCGCCGGATAGATGCTGGCCGACTTGATCTTTCCCTTGGCCTCGACGTCACGTTCGAGGTAGGCGCCGACCCGGTCGAGGACGGTGTCGAGCTGGCCGGTGAGCTCAGCAGAGCGGACCATCGCCCGGTAGGACTGCGGGAAGACCTTCGGGTGGGCGTCCAAGGCCGAGGAGAACGACTCACCGTTCTGCAGGGCCGACGCGATGCCGGCCAGCGTCCGCACCATCGTCGGGTTCGTCACGTCCTCCTGCAGCAGCGCCAGTCCGTCGAGGATCGGGACGCCGGAACGGACGAACGCCGCCATCTGCCGGGAGAACTGCATCAGCTCCTTGGTCTTGACCTTCTTGTCGAAGAACGACGCCTTGCGAGCGGCGGGGGGTGCAGCGGCGGGCGCCGGTGGGGAGCCGTAGCGCACCGTCTGTTCCGGACCGGTCGTCTCGCCGGGTGCCGACGGCACCGCGGCGCTGATCGCCGGGCCGGGCTTGCTGTCGCGCGAAAAGAAGGTCATGAGTACGCCTAGAGCATGTAGATGCTGCGGATGACCTCAGCGATGGTCGTGACGCCTTCGGCCACCAGCCGGACGGCTTCTTGACGCAGGGTGCGCATCCCTTGGTCCACGGCAAGGGCTCGGACGCTGTCATGACTGGGCCGTCCGGCGGTCAGCGCCTTCATCTCCGGCGACAGCCGGAGCAGCTCGTACACGCCGATCCGCTCCTGGTAGCCGGTGTTGGCGCAGAAGGCGCAACCCTCGCCGTACCAAAAGCCCCGCTCCGGGTCTGTCCCGCCACAGTCGGCGAAGAAGGCCTTCTCCTCGGCTGTCGGCAGGTACGGGCTGCGGCACTCGTCGCAGATGCGCCGGACCAGCCGCTGACTCAACACGGCGAGCACGGCGGAGTTGACCACGAACGGCTCGATGCCCATGTCGATGAACCGGAGCAGCGCCGACGTCGCATCAGTGGCGTGCAGCGAGGAGGCCACGAAGTGCCCGGTCAGCGCGGCCTGGACGGCGATGCGTGCGGTCTCGGTGTCCCGGATCTCACCGACCAGGATCACGTCCGGGTCCTGGCGCAGGATCGACCGCAGCCCGCTGGCGAAGTTGACGCCGGCCTGCTCGTTGATCTGGATCTGGTTGATCGTGGGGAAGACGTACTCGACCGGGTCCTCGATCGTCATGATGTTGCGCTCGGCGGAGTTGAGCTCGGTGAGAGTCGCGTAGAGGCTGGTCGTCTTGCCGCTGCCGGTGGGCCCGGCGCAGATCACCATGCCGAACGGAGATCGGACCAGCTTCCCGTACTCCGCGTAGGTCGCCGGAGGCATGCCGAGCTCGTCGAGCCGGAACAACGGCGTGCTCTTGTCGAGCAGCCTCAGCACGAGCTTCTCGCCGCCGACGACGCCGGCGCTGGCCACCCGGACGTCGACGTCACGGCCGTCGACGGCCATCGCGAGCTGGCCGTCCTGCGACCTTCGCCGCTCCACGATGTTCATGCCGGCGAGGACCTTGACCCTGCTGACGACTGCGTTGCCCATGGCGGCCGGGAGGGCGACGACGTCATGCAGCACGCCGTCGATCCGGAACCGCACCCGTACGGTGTCCTCCATCGGCTCGATGTGCACGTCGGAGGCGCGGTCGCGGAGCGCCTGCTGGATCAGCAGGTTGACCACCTGCACCACCGGCGCCGCGTCGGTCGCCTGGGGACCGGCCTTCGCGGCGGGAGGGGGTACGCGGCGGGCGGGATTGCTCGCCTCGAAGGCCGTGACGTGCTGCTGGAGTGCCGACAACGCCCGGTAGTTCCGGTCGATCGCCCGCTTGATGTCGCTCGTCGCCGCGACGACCTGGTGCACCGGCATCCGGGAGGCGTGACCGAGCTCGGCGGCCAGAGCCTCCGACGGGTCGGGTACGGCGACCTCGAGCGATCCGTCCACGATGCGCAACGGGACAGCGGTCAGGCGCCGCGCGGCCGACTCCGGGAGCAGCGCGATGGCAGCCTGCTCGGGAGCCAGCTTGCGCAAATCCACCACAGGGACGTTGAAGTGTTCGCCCAGCGCTTCGGCAAGGTCGCGTTCATCGAGCGCACCGAGCTCGACCAGGAGGGCACCGAGGCGCTTGCCGGAGACCCGCTGCTGGATGAGCGCTTCGGAGAGCTGAGCGGGAGTGAGCTGCTGACGCTCGACCAGGATCTCGCCGAGCAGCCGCTTCCCGGTGAGGGGGGCCTCGGACGCGGGCGTGCTCTTGGCTACGAGCCGCATCGCCGCACCTGTGCCCTGTCCGTGTCACCCCGTGGGGGACACCCAGCCGTGACAGCACCCTGGGGCCAGGGGCTCCTCGTGGGCTGATATCGGCGGGACCCGGCTGATCCTTAACCCGTTCGGAGTAGCGACATCCGCGGTCAGATCCGCTATGGCGTCGGTGCGGATCAGTGGCAGCCGCAGCCGGCGAGCACGGCTGCGATCTTGTCCAGCGCGGTCTCGGCATCCAGCGGGGAGGTGGACGGGACGTGCCCTGCGACGACGGCGAAGGCGAGCTGGCGGCCCTCGGCGTCGACCACGACGCCGGCGAGCGAGCTGACGTGGGTGAGCGTCCCGGTCTTGGCCCGTACGGTGCCGACGCCGACCGCGGTCGTGGTCGTCCCGTAGCGGGTCGACAGGGTGCCCAGGAAGCCGGCGACCGGCAGTCCGGTGAGCAACGCCCGCAGCTCAGGGTGCGCCTTGGCAGCCGCCGCCACCAGGACCTTGACCAGGGCGGAGGTCTGGAGGGTGTCGCTCACCGAGAGCCCGCTGCCGTCGACAAGGTGCAGGGTGGACGGGTCCACCCCCAGGGGGATGAGCGCCTGGGCGACGCCTGCCGCCGCCCCGACGAAGGTCGGCGGCTGGTGCTCCTTGAGGGCGACCTGGCGGGCGAGGGACTCGGCAAGGTCGTTGTCACTGACCCGCAGCATCCGCTCGACAAGCGCCGAGACCGGTGCGGAGGAGACCTTGGCCAGCGGCTTCGCACTGGCGGCGCCGACACCCGCGGTGACGGTGCCGGTGACCTTGACGCCGTCGGCGCTCAGCAGGGTCGCGAACTGCTGAGCCGCCGCCAGGGCGGGGTCGCTGGCCCGTGCGGTCTTGCCGACCTGCCGGCCCTCGTCAACCTCGAGAGCGCTGACCGGGGCGACGTTGCCGGCACTGACGTAGGTCTGCTTCCAGCCCTCGGCCATCGTCTGGTTGCCGTACAGGGTGGCGTCGTAGGCGACGGACACCTTCTTGCCGGCGAGCGCCTTGGCGGTCGCCTTGGCCAGCGCGGCCAGTGACGCCTCGACCGGGTAGGTGCCCGGCGGGTCGGCGGCGGCGCCGGCCAGGGTCGGGTCCCCACCGCCGACGAGCACGATCTGGCCAGGCACGGCACCGTTGACCACGGTCGTCGACAGCGTGGCCGTCGGGCCCAGGGTGCGCAGCGCGGCCGCCGCGGTGAGCAGCTTGGCCGTCGAGGCCGGGGGCACCAACGTGCCCGCGCCGACCGAGGCCAGCGGCTGGCCGGTGAGGACGTCGACCACGTCCGCGGTCACGCCGGTGCCCAGGGCAGAGGCGCCGAGCAGCCCGCTGATCGCCGCGCTGACCTGCGCCGGTTCGACGGCGGTGGCCTTGAGGGCGTGCAGCAGCTTGGGCGCCGCCGCGATCGCCAGCGGGGCTGGCGGCGCGGTCGCGGTCGGCGAGACCGGCGCCGGTCCGCTGCCGGTGGCCGTCGGCTTCGGCTTGGCCGCCGTGGCCGAGGTCGGGCCACCACCGCGTACGACCAGGGTGGTGAGGGCTGCAACCAGCGTGAGGACGCTCAGCCCGGCCAGAATCAGCTGCACCAGGGGCAGCCTGCGAAACGCCGTCATCACACCCCCCTCCGTCCCGGTCACGATCTGTTGTGATGGAGACTAGCGAGAGGACACCACAACTCGGAGGAACCCGTTGGAGTTCGACGTCACGATCGAGATCCCCAAGGGCCACCGGAACAAGTACGAGGTCGACCACTCGACCGGCCGGATCCGCCTCGATCGCATGCTGTTCACCTCGACCCGCTACCCGTCGGACTACGGCTTCATCGAGGGCACCCTGGGTGAGGACGGCGACCCGCTGGACGCCTTGGTGCTGCTCGACGAGCCGACCTTCCCCGGCTGCCTGATCCTGTGCCGCGCGATCGGCATGTTCCGGATGCAGGACGAGATGGGCGGCGACGACAAGGTGCTCGCCGTGCCGGCGAAGGATCCCCGCAACAAGTACCTCAAGGACATCCACGATGTCCCCGTGTTCGACCGGCTGGAGATCCAGCACTTCTTCGAGGTCTACAAGGAGCTCGAGCCCGGCAAGTCGGTCGAGGGCGCGACCTGGACCGACAGGGCGGCGGCCGAGGAGGAGATCATCGCCTCCCGCGAGCGGCTGGCCGAGCACGAGCGGCGGCTGGGCAACGGCGACCGCCGCGAGCACTGAGCTGCGCGTGCCCCGCGCCGACCGGCAGGTTGAGGCGGAGCAGCGTTCACCCCATGAGAGCAAGCAGGTGGGCGCCGCACGTCCCGAAGAACAACCATGGGCTCCGGCATCCCGGGGTCACGTAGGGAAGCGTTGACCGAAGGGCACGACCGTGTTGAACGATCTCGAGCTGTTCATGACAGAGGCCTACGACGAGGGCGTCGTGACCGAGGTCATCCGGCCGGCAGCGGTCCTGCCCGAGTCCTCCGCCCGTGCGGTGCTCGTCGAGCTGGCGATGCGCGACGTCCACGGCCATGGCGTGTGGCACGCCCAGCCGGCGCTCTGGCGCCGGTTCGACCGGCCGTGGGACGGACCGGATGGCGGCGTCGGATCGGCGATCCTGCTGGGGACGATGCAGGTGGCGTACGGGACCCCCGACCGCTACTCGATCACGATCTATCGGGCCACGATCACCCGGTTCGGGCACGAGCACGGCTGGACGGTCGAGTCGCTGTGCGACGAGGCGCTGGGCTTCGGCGGGCTGACCCTGTCCAGCTGCCCCCGGGCGGACCTCCAGCCGCCGCCCAAGGCGTTCAAGTTCACCGGCTTCAACCCGGTCGCGGAGTGACCCGCGTCAGCTAGCCGGGGCCGGCGGACGTAACCTGGGGCGGTCAGGCAACGCCGCCGGAGGAGTCCGTTCTTGTCGACCCGCATCGTCCGTACGCTGCTCGTCGCCGTCCCGCTGCTGCTGGTCGGCGCCGCGGGCGGCCTGGGCTACGTCGCGGCGCAGGCCAAGCCCGGCAACTACGTGGCGGCCAAGACGCAGTACGGCAACGCGCCGGCGTGGACGCTCACCGACCAGAACGGCAAGACCGTCAGCTCGACGGACTTCGCCGGCAAGGTCCAGGTGGTGGCCTACCTGTTCCCCTACTGCACGACGTTCTGCCCGGCTGAGACCCACGTGCTGAGCTCGCTCGAGGCCGACCTCAAGGACGCCGGGCTGGCCGGGAAACGGGTCCAGCTCGTGGCGTTCAACGTCGACCCCGAGAACACCGGGCCGACCGAGATGCGCGGGTTCCTGCAGGAGTACGGGGTCAGCCCTGCCGACCCCAGCTGGAGCTACCTGACCGGCACGGCCAGCCAGATCCAGCAGGTGGTCAACGACGGCTACCACGTCTACTACCAGCGGATCTCACTCGCCGACGAGGCCAAGCAGGTCGCCAAGGAGAAGCAGCTGGGGACCTACACGCCGGCGACGGTCGTGCCCAACTCCCTGCAGGCCGCCGCCAAGCCCGGCTACGACATCGTGCACAACCAGCAGATCGACGTGGTGGCGCCGGATGGCCACATCGCCGCGGTGTTCTCCGAGGGCTCAGTGGTGTCCGAGACCGACCTCTACCAGGCCGTGCAGCACGCGATCACCGACCGATGACAATGCTCGCGTACGACGGGCCCCCCGCTCTCAGCGTCTCGACCGCGTTCAGCCAGTGGGAGTTCGACCCCTACTTGGCTTGCGGCGTAGCGATTGTGGCCGCGCTCTACATTGCGGGCGTCGTGCGCATGCGCCGCCGTGGTGACGGCTGGCCCTGGCTGCGCACGGTGTCGTTCCTGGTCGGCGGTCTCGGCGCGATAGTGCTCGCGACGATGTCAGCGCTCGGCGCCTATGACGACGTCCTGTTCACCGATCACATGATCCAGCACATGATCCTATCGATGGTGGCGCCGGTGTTCCTGGCTCTCGGCGCCCCGGTCACCCTGGCATTGCGCACTTTCCGGCCGGCCCCGCGCAAGGCGCTGCTCAGCGTCCTGCACAGCAAGGTGGCCCGGTTCTTCACCTGGACGCCGATCGCCTGGGCGCACTTCGTCCTGCTCCCGTTCGTGCTCTACCACACGAGCTGGTACGAAGCGACGCTGCGGCACACCTGGTTGCACGAGCTGCTGCACGTGCAGATCCTGGTCGCCGGCTGCCTGTTCTTCTGGCCGCTGCTGGGGCTCGATCCGTTGCCTGGTCGGATCTCCTACCCCGCGCGGATGCTGGTGACCTTCCTGTCCCTGCCGTTCCACGCGATCCTCGGCCTGTCGGTGATGCTGCAGACCTCGCTGATTGCGGGCGACTACTACCGCGAGCTCGGCCGGCCGTGGGGGCCCTCGCTCTCCGCTGACCAGTACGCCGGCGGCGGGGTTCTGTGGGCGACCGGAGACCTGGTCGGCCTGTTGTTCTTCGGCACCATGTTCTTCCAGTGGCAGCGGGCCGAAGGCCGGGCCGCCGTCCGCGAGGACCGCCGCCTCGACCGGGTCGAGCGCCAGGCGGCTGCTGTCGTGGTGGCGGACAACGAGCCGGAGGCGGCCGCCGACCGGCCCTGGTGGGAGGTAGACGCCGGGCCGTTGGCCGAACGGGTCAAGCGGGAGAACTGGACCAACCGCACCGACTAGTGCTGCTCCCCGTTCGGGGTCAGGTCAGTGGAGTGCACACGTACGCCGGATCA
>JAWWOL010000079.1:0-6728 GCA_033851695.1 Frankiales bacterium | reverse complement strand
GTGGCCCGCTCGAGCTGGGCCAGCGGGGAGGGCAGCTGCTCGAGCACGCCGGCCAGGAGCGAGCGGGCGAGCATCAGGGACTGGGCGGCGGTGTCGTGCAGCTCCGCCGAGAGCTGGCCCCGGGTGGCCTCCTCGGCGGCCACCAGGCCGGACAACAGCTCGTACATGCCGGCGCTGGCGTTCTCGGCGGTGCGCCGCTGCCGCTCGGCCATCTCGTCGGAGACCCTGACCCGGACCTGCAGCGACTCCAGGGTGTGCAGCAGCGCGTCGAGCTCGAGGCTGGCGGCAAAAACCCCGAGAGTACGGCGAGCGTCGGCCGTCGCCCCGGTGTCGGTCTCGACCAGGCGGTCCGTGGCCCGTACGGCCAGCCGGGCCAGCGAGCGCGAGATCCGTCCGGCGGCAAACCCGGCCACCCCGGCCGGGACCAACCCGACGGCCAGGGCCGTGACCCAGCCGGCCGGCGACAGGGGATGGCCGGCGAGCGCCAGGCCGGCGGCGGCCAGGGCCAAGACCACAACGGCCGCTAAAGCAGTGACGCCGCACGCCATGACGGCGAGCGGCAGACCACCGCGTCTGAAGCTGGGTGCGGTCACGGCGTGCTGTCCGCCACCTCGACCTCGAGAACACCAGTCGTCGTCCAGACGTCGTCGTCGGGGACGTGCGCCGGCTTGATGTCGGGCATGGCGAGCTCGTCGCTGTCGAGCGCGCGGGCCAGCTCGGGGTCGGCCGCGAGAGCGATGGCACCCAGCAGGGAGGCCACGGCGCGCTCCGTTGCGTGAAGCTCGCCGACGATGTCACCGACCGGGTCCGGACCCTCGGGCATCGTGGCCAGCCGGCCGAGCCGGGCGGCGGACTCGCGGAGCGAGACCATCGCCGGCCAGGTGTTGGCACCCATGTCGCCGAGGGCGCGGGCTGCCTCGCCGGCCGCCTCGGCCATCTCGAGGGCTTCGTCACGCGACTCGGTCAACTCGGCGACGGACATCCAGCCGGCCGCCTGACGCATGAGGATGGCGGCCATGCTCTGGTCGCGACGGTCGAAGGTCTGCGCACCGGCGGGCCGGCGGGTGACCAGGATCGCCATCGGGGCGTGGACGTCGCCGAGCACCGCGGAGCAGTACGGGCGACCCTCGTCGACGCCGGTCGTGATCGCCTTGGAGCCAAGCGCGCGGAGGACCCACGGCTCGTCGAAGACCTCCTGCTCGGCACGCTCACGCAGGACGTTGCGGTCGTCCCCGAGGTAGCGGACGGGACCGTCGGCGGTCATCAGCACCATCTCGGCGTCGCCGCCGAACAGACGGGATGCCGCTGTCAGGACGACCCGGGCCGAGGCATCCGTGGAGCGACCGGAGACCCGCTCCTGGCCGTCGGCGAGCTCGGAGAACAGCCGGGTCTCGGAAGCCTGTCGGGTCTGCTGGTCGTAGGACAGCCACAGCAGCCCGCACGGGACGATGAGCGCGAGCAGGCCCAGCGGAGCGTTCAGGGTGAGCCAGGCTGCGAGCAGGCCCATGCTCGCGTTACCGGCGGCGTTGACCAGGCTGAGTGCTCCGGAGACGTCGAAGATGTCGCGGAGCCGGCCCCCGAGCCCGGTGAGGCTGATGACCAGGGCGACGGCAAGGTAGCTGACCAGCCAGAAGGCGAAGACGCCGAAGGCCGCGCCCAGGATCCCGTTGCCGAAAGCGGCGGAGACCAGCGAGCCGGCGGCCGCCGAGAAGCCGAACTGCGTGGCGTTGTACTCGACCTTGAGCCAGTTGCCGTCGCGCACGATGGCGAGCACCATGCCGAGGGCCGTTGCTGGTACGAGCCAGGCGCCGGGGGCGAAGACGAAGGCCGCTGCCATCGTGGCCTCGGTCAAGGCGACCAGCCAGTGCTGCCGGCCGATCTGCAGCTTGATGGTGCACTTCTCGCTCAGGGCGACAGCCGCCACCATGGCCGGGAAGGCCCACCAGTGGACGGAGCCCCAGCCCAGGCGCCACATGACGACCGCGCTGGCGGCCACGAAGAGCGCAGACGCGGCGTGGACCCGCTTGTCAGTCCTGCTCACGCGTCGTCACCTCCGTCACTGCCCCAGTAGTCACTGCCCCAGGCGTCCGCTCCCCAGCGGTTGTGGTCCCAGGTGCTGGTTCCCCAGCGGTTGTTGCCCCAGCGGTTGTTGCCCCAGCGGTTGAAGTCCCAGGAGTCCGAACCCCACCGGTTGTAGTCCCAGCTTGCCGAGCCCCACCTGTTCTGCTCCCAGCTCAGCTGCGACCAGGCCTGGGTGGCCCAGCTGCCGGTTCCCCAGCGGTTGTGGTTCCAGACCGACCCCCAGGCCGAGACCCCCCAGCCGTTGTTGCTCCAGGCGCTGCTGTCAAAGTTTCCCTCACCGAGGGCACCCGCGTCACCCATCTTCGAATCATCACGCGAACGGGCTAACCGCTCGGCGACGTTGGCAAGGCCGGCACCGGAGCCCCGAGCGTGGATCGTACTGGCTGCCGAGCGCAGTGACGCTTTGACCTGCGCGGTCGTGACGCCGGGGTGGTCAGCGACGAAGAGTGCGGCGAGGCCGCTGACGACCGCGGTCGCCTCGCTGGTGCCCGAGCCCCGGTAGAAGCCGTTCGACTGCAGTGCCGCGGGGTTGGCGGCGACGATGGAGCTCGTCGGGGGAAGGGTCCCGAGCATGCCGACGCCGGGAGCCACCAGATCCGGCTTGGCGACGCCGGCAACAACGGCGCTGCCGCTGAAGGGCGCGAGCTTCGGCGACCCCTTGCGGGTGTCGGCCGCGCCGACAGTGATCACCCGCGGGTCGAAGCCCGGGTCGCTCACCTCGCCCGCCGTGTTGCCGGAGGAGACCACGACGTTGGTGCCCAGGTAGCGCAGCGTCTCGGTCGCGAGGTTCAGCGGGTCCTGGCCGTAGCCACCGACCTCGTCAGGAGCGAGGCCGAAGGACAGGTTGGCCACCGACTCCGTGGCGGCGTTGAGCGCCACCCAGTTCAACCCGGCCATCATCGACCCGAACGAGGACGTACCGTCCGCGCCGGCGACCTTGACCACATCGACGATCGCCCCGGGGGCAACGCCCAGGGTGCGGTGGCCCTGTACGGATCCGCCGCCCGCGATCAGCGACGCCATGAATGTGCCGTGACCGTAGCCGTCGGCGAAGACGCCGTCGGTCGTCGACGTACCGCCGGTCACGACAGCGGAGGTGTCGATGGCGTCGACCAGGTGGCCCGAGGCGCGGTTGAGATAGGCACTGTCGCTGACGCCGGTGTCGATCAGGGCCACGTGTACGCCGGCACCGGCACCGGGCCGTCCCGCCTCGTCGCCGAGGCCCTCCCAGGAGAAGACGCTGCCGCCGTTCTGGTTCAGCTCGTACCCGGTCGGCTTGATCGTCTTGTCCGCGGCGACACCGAGGACGCCGGGCGCGGCGGCCAGCCGGCGCAGAGCTGCGGCGGAGCCGTGCACCAGCTCGCTGTGGATGGAGGAGAGGACGGCGTCCACCGTCACGCCCGGAACGGTCACGGAGGTGACGCCGGTGAGCGCGACGACCGCCCGGCCGGAGGGGACGCTGGTCGGCGACGTGCTCGCAGCCGACGCGGCAGGCGAGCCCGCGACCAGTGCCGAGAGGACCAGCGCCGGCGCGGTGAGTGCCGTCAAGACGCTGGCTGCACGTCGCTTGTGCTGCGATGCAGGCACGCGAACCTCCGCAGGGGTGACGGCTCCGGGCAGTCCGGCTCCACGTTGTCCATCGGCACGGCACAACCCGGACTTTCGGGATGGGCCAGGATTCCCCCGAATGGAGCAGTCAGGGCGGAGGCCTTCCCGGCGACTCACAGCCACGACAGCCGGCCGATCCGGCCACAAAGGCAACTCGTGAACGCGGCTGCTGGCATGCTGGCGAGGTTGTCCGACACCGCGGGTCGACCGAACCTCAATGCTCCAGACGGAGCAATGCACGACCGATTGCTGCTACAGACACAGCTCGGGCCAGCCGACATACAGGTCACTGACCCCGCGGTCCCAGGTCATCGTTCGGAACACTTCTGGAGAGGCACCACAGATGGAGGAAGCGGTGACAGCGCTCGTGGAACGGGCCGGCATCCCGGCTGGTCCTGGGTCGGCGCCTGGGTTCTCGGCCATGGTCGTGGACGACCACCCGCTCGTTCGCGAGTCGATGGTCAGCAGGCTGACGGCCATGGGTGCCCGCGAGGTCATGGAGGCGGCCTCGGTTGCGGAGGCCCGTGCCCGTGCCCACGCCAGCGGCCCTCGTGACCTGTGCGTCCTCGACCTCGGTCTTCCCGACGGCTCGGGCCTGGACCTGCTCGCCGACCTGCGCGCCGCAGGCTGGCCTCGTCTGGTCGTGCTCTCCGCCGCGGACGACCCTTACTCCGTACGGGCGGCCTTTGTCGCCGGTGCGCAGGGCTACCTGCTGAAGTCGGCCTCGCCTCTCGTCGTCGCCGACGGTGTGCGCCGGGTCCTCGACGGTGGCGTCTACGCCGACCCGTCGGTGGCCTCGCTGCTCGCCGTGGGCCTGCGGGGCACCCCGGCGTCCGAGGGTGTGGAGCAGCTCTCCGGCCGTGAGCTCGAGGTCCTGCGCCTGGTGGCCGACGGACAGTCCAACAAGCAGATCGGCGACCAGCTCGGCCTGTCCGCGCTGACCGTCAAGAGCCACCTCGCCCGGATCGCCCGCAAGCTCGGCACCGGCGACCGTGCCGAGATGGTCGCGCTCGCCATGCGGGCAGGCGTCATCCGCTAGGTCCCACAACGTCATCCGCTAGGTCCCACAACTTCTTCATGCGCTAGGTCCCACAACTTCCCGATCCGGTCACGGCAGGCGCGACACCGCGCCGGCCGTGGCCGGATCTGCGTTGTCGGGCCGTCGACCGTCGTACGGTGACAGCGTGACCGACGCTCTGGCCGACTCCGGCGCCCTCGCCGGCGGAGACGACCCCGCCCTGATCGAGGGCCCGGAACCCGAACTGCTGCTGTCCCCCCGGGACGGGATGCCGCCACTGATCGTCGACCAGGCCGGGCTGGCCGAGCTGGCCGAGCGGATGGCTGCCGGGTCCGGACCGGTCGCCGTCGACGCCGAGCGGGCCTCTGGCTACCGCTACGGCCAGCGGGCCTATCTCGTCCAGCTGCGCAGGGCAGGCGTGGGCAGTGCCATGGTCGACCCGACCGGCTGCCCTGACCTGAGCATCCTCGGCGACGCGATCGCTGACGCGGAGTGGGTGCTGCACGCTGCCAGCCAGGACCTGCCCTGCCTCGCCGACGCGGGCATGCGCCCGAGCCGGATCTTCGACACCGAGCTTGCCGGCCGGCTCGCGGGGTTCGAGCGGGTCGGGCTGGGCGCCATGGTCGAGCGCGTGCTGGGGCTACGGCTGGAGAAGGGCCACTCCGCGGCCGACTGGTCACGGCGCCCGCTGCCGGAGCCGTGGCTGCAGTACGCGGCGCTCGACGTCGAGGTGCTGATCGAGCTCCGCGACGCGCTCGAGGAGGAGCTGGAGAGTCAGGGCAAGCTCGGCTGGGCGCACGAGGAGTTCGCGGCGCTGGTCGAGGCTCCGCCGAAGGAACCGCGGACCGACCCTTGGCGGCGGACGTCCGGCATCCACCGCATCCGCAACCGGCGTCAGCTCGCGGCGGTCCGCGCGCTGTGGGAGGTGCGCGACGAGCTGGCCAGGGACCGGGACATCGCTCCGGGCCGGCTGCTCCCCGACGCCTCGTTGCTCGCGGCCGTGACTGCTGCCCCTGCGGACGAGGCCGCCCTGGTCGCCGTGCCCGGGTTCGCCGGCCGCGGCGTGCGCCGGCACGCTCAGACCTTCCTCGCCGCCTACCGGCAGGCCACGAAGCTGGCCGACTCCGAGCTGCCGACGGCGACGCTCACCTACGACGGCCCACCGCCGGCCGCCCGCTGGGGCGACCGCGACCCGGACGCCGCGCTGCGCCTCGCCCGCGTGCGCGCAGCCCTGTCCGCGCTCGCCGAGCTCCACCGGCTGCCGGTCGAGAACCTGCTGCTGCCCGACCTGGTCCGCCGGGTCACCTGGGAGCCGCCGCAGCCGCTGGGACCGGACACCGTGGCGGCAGCCCTGCTCGCCGGAGGCGCCCGGGCCTGGCAGGTCGACCTGGCCGCCGCTGTGGTGGCCTCGGCGCTGGCGGCCCCGCCCGCCGACCCGGCCCCGCCCGCCGACTGACGGCGCCAGCATCGGATCACCGGCGAGCTCCTGACCGGAACCAGCCTGACATCTGTCCCCTTTGCGCCAGTGATCGCCTCCGGCACGGGGCTGACCGAATTGGTACGGCGAACGGCCCCACTCTTGGTTACTGGTGAGTAATAATGGCGACACCACCGGTCCCCGCGCCTGGAGTGAGCCGTGACCGCACCCACCGAAAAGGCCCGCACCTCCCCCCGCGCGCTGCGGGAGGTCGTCTTCGTCGACGGCGTCCGCACCCCGTTCGGCAAGGCCGGCCCGCAGGGCGCCTACGCCGAGACCCGAGCCGACGACCTTGTCGTACGGACCATTCGCGAGCTGCTCCGGCGAAACCCGCAGCTGCCGCCGGAGCGGATCGGCGAGGTCGCGATCGCGGCCACGACCCAGACCGGGGACCAGGGGATGACGCTCGGCCGGACCGCCGCGATCCTGGCCGGGCTGCCCAGGTCGGTTCCCGGTTTCGCCATCGACCGGATGTGCGCCGGCGCGATGACAGCGGTCACCACCACCGCGAGCGGCATCGCCTTCGGTGCCTACGACGTCGTG
>JAWWOL010000046.1:0-3309 GCA_033851695.1 Frankiales bacterium | reverse complement strand
GAGTCAGTCATCTACCAAGCCCCCTCAGGCACCGGTGACCTTGGTGAACATGTTGTTGTAGTTGGTTTCCTGCGCCGTCGTGAGCGCCTTGAAGATGTGGGTCTTGGCCAGGACCGTGGCGGAGGGGAAGATCAGCGGGTTGTCGGCCGCGGCCTTGTCGAGCTTGACCATCGCTTCCTGGGCGCCCTTGACCGGGCAGATGTAGTTGACGGAGTCGGCAACGGCGGCCGCCACGTCCGGCTGGTAGTAGTAGTTCATCAGCTCCTCGGCATTGGCCCGGTGCTGCGCCTTCTGCGGGATCATCATGTTGTCGGCCCACAACATCAAGCCGGTGTCAGGGGTGACGAACTGGATGCTCTTGTTGTCCGACTGCAGCTGAATGACGTCGCCCGACCACGCGATGCAGGCCGCCACGGTGCCCTTGCCCAGCAGCGGCGCGTAGTCGTTGCCGGTGAACTGGCGGATCTGCCCGTCGCTCACGGCCTTCTGCAGCTTGTCGATCGCGGCGCCGAAGTCGTCGTCGGTGAAGTTGGCCGGGTCCTTGCCCATCGACAGCAGCAGCAGGCCCATGGTGTCGCGCATCTCGGTGAGGGCCGTGACCTTGCCCTTGAGCTTCTTGTCCGTGAGCAGCTGGTCGATGGTCTCGACCTTGAGCCCGCCTGTCGCCTTGCTGTTGTAGGCGATGCCGGTCATCCCCGACTGCCACGGCAGCGAGTAGTCCCGAGTCGGGTCGAAGCCGGGCTTGGCCAGGGAGTCGATCAGGTTGACCGAGTTGGGGATCTTGGTCTTGTCGAGCTTCTCGACCCAGCCCAGCCGGATCAGCCGGCCGGCCATCCAGTCGGTGAGCGTGATGATGTCGCGGCCGGTGTCCTGGCCTGAGGACATCTGCGGCTTGATCTTGCCGAAGAACTCGTCGTTGTCGTTGACGTCCTCGGTGTAGGTCACCTTGATCCCGGTCGACTTGGTGAAGGCGTCGATCGTCGGGTGGCCCTTGCCGTTAGCCCCCACGTCGATGTAGAGCGGCCAGTTGGACCAGTTGACCTGCTTGTCCGTGTCCGACTTGTCGGGGTAGGTCGGCGCGGCGGTGGTCGGGGCCGGTGCGCTGCCGGTCGCTCCCCCCGAGGCCGACGCGCCACCCGTGGCCGCGGCCGAGGTGGGTGGTCCTCCGGCCGTGGAGCCCTTGGTCCCCTTGGTGCCGCACGCAGCCAGGGCCCCGGCGCCGGCAACGGTGGCGCCGCCCCGGATGAACCCGCGCCTGGAGAGCTTCTGAGCCTGCAGCAACTGCCGGAACATCGGGTCTTCACGGATGTCGGACAAGGGAATTGCTCCTCAGCTCGTGACGTACGGGGGTGGGGACACGTCGGAGATCAGCCCCCGATATAGCTCATGACGTGCTTGATGCGGGTGTAGTCCTCGAAGCCGTACAGGGAAAGGTCCTTGCCGTAGCCGGAGTGCTTGAAGCCGCCGTGCGGCATCTCGGCAACGATCGGGATGTGCGTATTGATCCAGACGCAGCCGAAGTCGAGGCGCTTGGCCATCCGCATCGCCCGGCCGTGGTCCCTGGTCCATACGCTGGACGCGAGGCCGTACTCGACACCATTGGCCCACGCCAGCGCCTGGTCCTCGTCAGAGAACCGCTGGACGGTGATGACCGGGCCGAAGACCTCCTGCTGGATGATCTCGTCGGTCTGCTGCAGGTTGGCCACGACGGTCGGCGAGTAGAAGTAGCCCTGGTCCCCGACGGTCGTGCCCCCGGCCACCACCTCGGCGTGGGCGGGCAGCCGGTCGACGAAGCCGGCGACGCGGGCGAGCTGCGCCGGGTTGTTGAGCGGTCCGTAGTCGGCGTCCGGCAGCTCTGGGCCGCCGGTCGTCGTGCCCTTGGCCTGCTCGGCCAGCGCCGCGACGAAGTCGTCGTAGACCCGCGGCCCGGCGATGACCCGGGTGGCGGCAGTGCAGTCCTGGCCGGCGTTGAAGTAGCCGGCCATCGCGATGCCCTCGGCGGCAGCGGCAAGGTCGGCGTCGTCGAAGACGATGACCGGCGCCTTGCCGCCCAGCTCGAGGTGCACCCGCTTGAGGTCCTGAGCGGCGGCGACCGCGACCTCCTTGCCGGCGCGGACGCTGCCGGTGATCGAGACCATCTGCGGGACCTTGTGCGCGACGAGTGCGCGGCCACTGTCCCGGTCGCCGCAGATCACGTTGATGACCCCTGGGGGCAGGAACTCGGCCATGATCTCGGCCATCAACAGCGTCGAGGCCGGCGTGGTGTCGGACGGCTTGAGCACCACCGTGTTGCCGGCGGCGATGGCCGGCGCCCACTTCCAGACCGCCATCATCATCGGGTAGTTCCAAGGCGTGACCTGCGCGCAGACGCCGATCGGCTCCCGGCGGATGAACGACGTGTGGTCGGCCAGGTATTCGCCCGCGCTGCGGCCCTCGAGCATCCGGGCGGCGCCGGCGAAGAAGCGGATCTGGTCGACCGACGGCGGAACCTCCTCGGAGGCCATCAGTGCCGCCGGCTTCCCGGTGTTCTCGACCTCGGCCCGTACGAGGTCGTCCGCTCGGGCCTCGAACGCATCGGCGATCCGGATCAGGGCAAGGCTGCGCTCGGCCGGCGTGCTCTGCGACCAGCCCTCGAAGGCGTCGGCGGCGGCCGTGCAGGCGCGGTCGACGTCGGCCTCGCCGGAGATCGGCGCGCTGGCGAACACCTGCCCCGTGCTCGGGTCGCGCAGCTCGAGCTCACGGCCGTCCGCGGCGTCCACGTACTCACCGGCCACGAAGTTCCGCAGCCTCCGGGCTTCTGCCACGCTTCCTCCTGGGTCAGGTGCACTCGAACGATCGCAGATTGCAGTGCCAGCGACAAGGTCGGACGCCGGATTCCGTTGTAACAGTTGGATTTCCGTGCGGATTCACTTGCAAAGGTGAGCGCAGGTTGTCAGGATCGGTGGTCATGACCAGCACCCCGGTGAGCCGGCTGAGCGGACGCACGTCCCCCGGCGTCGCAGCCTCCGCCGCCCAACCAGGCATCGTGCTGGACGACGTCTCCAAGGCCATCATCGAACAGCTGCAGCAGGACGGCCGCCGTCCGTACGCGACGATAGCCAAGGCGGTGGGCCTGTCCGAGGCGGCCGTACGGCAGCGGGTCCAGCGCCTGCTCGACGCCAAGGTGATGGACATCGTCGCCGTCACCGACCCGACCACGCTGGGCTTCCTGCGCTGGGCGATGGTCGGAGTGCGGGTCGAAGGTGACCTCCAGGTCGTGGCCGACCAGCTCGCCGCGCTGCCAGAGGTCGACTACGTCGTGATCACCGC
>JAWWOL010000043.1:0-7432 GCA_033851695.1 Frankiales bacterium | reverse complement strand
GGCCGGGTCAACCCGATCGGCCCGCGGGCCTGCTACGACGAGGGCAAGCGCGCCGCGGAGACGCTGTTCTTCGACTACTGGCGCCAGCACGACCTGGACATCCGGGTGGTCCGGCTGTTCAACACCTACGGCCCGCGGATGCACCCGCACGACGGCCGGGTGGTCTCCAACTTCGTCGTCGCCGCCCTCGCCAACGAGCCGATCACCCTGTACGGGGACGGCTCGCAGACCCGGTCGTTCTGCTACATCGACGACCTGATCGACGGGCTGGTCGCGATGATGGCCGCCCCGCACGAGGTCACCGGACCGATCAACCTGGGCAACCCCGGCGAGTTCACCATCCGCGAGCTGGCCGAGCTGGTCATCGAGCTGACCGGGTCCGAGTCGAAGATCACTTACGAGCCGCTGCCGACGGACGACCCGACCCGCCGCCGACCCGACATCACCCTCGCCAACCAGACCCTCGGCTGGACCCCGACCGTCCAGCTCCGCGAAGGCCTCGTCCACACCATCGAGCACTTCCGCCGCTAGCGCACCGGCTTGTAGCGCACCCGCTCGCGGCCGAGGATCCACAGCGCCTCGACCCCGTCGCGCCAGGTGAGCTTCTTGCCCTCCTCGCGGCTGCGGGCCCGGTAGGAGATCGGGACCTCGTACGGTCGGTAGCCGCTCTTCAGCAGCCGCGCGGTGACCTGCGCCTCCATCCCGAACCCGGCGGCCTGGATGTCGAGGCGCCGGTAGAGCGCCGTCGGCAAGAGCTTGAAGCAGGTCTCGAGGTCGCTGATGTAGGAGTTGAACAGCACGTTGGCCGCCAGCGTCACCGCGCGGTTTCCCACCACGTACCAGTACGAGTAGGCGTTGTGCGAGCCGAAGCTGCGCGTCCCGTACACCACTTCCGCGTCGCCCGCGATGACCGGCCCCAGGAGCATCGGGATCTCCTCGGGCCGGTACTCCAGGTCGGCGTCGCAGATGATCAGGTAGTCGCCGGTCGCCGACTCGGCCGCCGTACGGACCGCCGCGCCCTTGCCCTTGTTCTGCTCGTGGGCGATGACCCGCAGCCTGGCGTCATCGACCCCGCGCAGCAGGTCGAGCGAGTTGTCCACGCTGCCGTCGTCCACTGCCACAAGCTCGATCTCGCAGGGGTAGTGGACGTCCAGCACCCGCTTGACCGCGGTGAGCAGCGTCGCCGACTCGTTGTAGACCGGCATCAGGATGGACAACTTCATCTGCTTCCCCCGGTTCGCTCAGGTGATGGACCACACTTGGCCCGGCAGCCTAACGCAACCTGCGTGACGGCAGGGTGAGCGTCGGGAAGGGGCCGGGTGCCTGCACGGGGCCATAGCGCGCGGGGCGTCGTCACGCGTGGCACGACCAACCCCAACCGGCTGCGCAGAGTCGACCGCTGGCTCGCCGGCCCGTGCGCGGCGGTGCTGCTCGCGGCCGAGGACCCACTCGTGGTCGACCTCGGGTACGGCGCCTCGCCGGTCACCACGCTGGAGCTGGCCGCGCGGCTCCGCGCCGTACGGGCCGATGTCGAGGTGGTCGGCATCGAGATCGACCGAGCCCGGGTACGCGCTGCGCAGCCGTACGCCTCGGCACTGGTGTCGTTCCGGCACGGCGGGTTCGAGCTGCCGCTGGACGGGCGCCGACCGGTGCTGGTCCGGGCGATGAACGTGCTCCGGCAGTACCCCCAGGAGGACGTCCCCGAGGTCTGGTCGGGGCTGTGCGGACGGCGTGCGCCGGACGGGCTGCTGGTCGAGGGCACCTGTGACGAGCTCGGCCGGCTGGCGACCTGGGTCACCCTGGGCGCCGCCGGGCCCCGGAGCCTGACCCTCGCCGCGCGGCTCGGCACGTTGGACCACCCCTCCGACCTGGCCGAACGGCTGCCCAAGGTGCTGATCCACCGCAACGTGCCCGGAGAGCAGGTCCATGCCCTGCTCAACAATCTCGACCGTGCGTGGGACATTGCCGCGCCGTACGCCGTCTTCGGACCCCGTCAGCGGTGGGTCGAAGCCGTGAGATCCCTTGAAGCGCAGGGACTTTCGGTCCTGGCAGGCCGCGTACGGTGGCGGCTGGGCGAGCTGACCGTGCCCTGGACCAGCGTCGCCTAGTCGCGGCGTCGCACGAGCGCGATGTGCACGACAAGCGCTGCCAGCACTTCGGCCAACCTGGCCCTGATCTGCGGATCCGTGATCAGCCCGTCAGGCCCGTACGACGTGCGCGGCACCGGCAGCTGGACGCAAGCAGTCTCGACGATCTCGGTGTTGAGATAGCCGAGGATCCGGCGCAACGAGTCGTAGGCGAACTGCGCACCGGCATGGCTGCTCGACGCGTTGACCCAGCCGACCGGCATCTCGTACATGCCGTCACCCACGGTCCAGTCCAGCAGGTTCTTGAACGCTCCTGGCAGCGCACCGGCGTACTCCGGGGTGGAGAACAGGACCGCATCCGAGTTGTGCAGCCGGTCGCGCAGGTCGGCAACCGCCGGGTGCAGCGGCAGCCGGTCGTCGTCCGGGTCGAACCACGGCAGGGTGCGCAGCCCGGCATAGACGGTGGTGACCACTCCCGGAGGCGCGATCGCCGCCATGGTGTCGAGCACCGCTGAGCTGACCGAACCGGCCCGCAGGCTGCCACCGACCAGCAACAGGCGGTAGGTGTCCATGTCCTTCAGCCTAGAACCGGGGAGACTGGAACCATGAGCGAACCGCACTCCCACGTCGTGAACAACGGCAAGCGCGACCTGACCATCGACGAGCTCGCCGAGATGCAGCCGGGGATGGACCGGCTGATGGCCGAGGTGGGCCCGCGGATGCACCGCCTCTACTACGCCGCCAGCGCCGGCAACTGGCGGCTGGCCACGTACTTCTACAACTCCGTGGTCAAGCAGCTCAAGCTCTCGGCGTTCAGCCGGCCGAAGTACGAGGCCGAGATGGCGGCCTTCATCGAGCAGGACTGCGAGCCGGTACGGCTGGCGCTCCGGGACCGCGACTCCTCGGGGTTCGCGTCCGCGTACGCCGCGATGGTCGATCGCGGCAACTTCTACCACGGTGTCTTCGGCAAGCCCTACATCGTCTGGAAGACGCCGACCTCACCGCCGGAGGACCTCGACCTCAGCGCCGGCATGGGCGACTCGGACGCCTAACGAGCGAAGACCTCTGCCCAGGTGTCGTAGGCCTGCTGGCTGAACAGGACGAACCGGATCTCCTGCAGGTGAGCCAGTCCCGGCAGGCACTCCCGTACGGTGGCCAGCGCCACCTCCGCCGCGGCCTCCTGCGGGTAGCCGTACACGCCGGTGGAGATCGCCGGGAACGCGATCGACGTGGCACCGAGCTCGTCGGCGACCGCCAGGCTGTTGCGGTGGCAGGCGGCGAGCAGGTCCGACTGGTCGTGTGACGCAGACCACACTGGGCCGACCGTGTGTACGACCCAGTGCGCGGGCAGGTCGCCGGCGGTCGTGGCGACCGCCTCCCCCACCGGAAGTCCGGTTGCATACCGTTCGCGCCTGATCTGCCGGCATTCGGCGAGGATCACCGGGCCGCCCCGAGCGTGAATGGCACCGTCGACTCCCCCTCCACCCAGGAGCGAGGAGTTGGCGGCGTTGACCACCACGTCGACCGTTTCATGAGTAATGTCGCCGGTTCTCAGTCGGATCTCAGGCACGCAAGACATCATCCCCTTTAAACGTATGCAACCGTCTCCGCTACCGTGAGGTCTTGTGACCGACGTAACGCCCGACATCGGCGCGCCCGACAAGGACCACCGTCGGCGCAGACTTCGGCTTGGGTTCATCGTGCTGACCGTGGTCTCCACGCTGATCCTGCTCACCGTCGGAGGGCTGAACTACTACGTCCACCAGACCGTCAGCGAACTGCAGTCGGCCGGCAACTCGGTCGCCCTGCCCGGCGCACCCACGGTGTCCGGCAAGGGCCACCTCGTGGCCAAGCCCAAGGCCGGGCAGCCGTTCACCGTGCTGATCCTGGGCACGGACAGCCGCACTGGGACGACCGCCTACGGCAGCAACGCGGACGCCTGCGGCTGCAGCGACACGATCATCTTGGCCAGAGTCAACCCGCAGACCGACAAGGTCTCGCTGCTGTCGATACCGCGCGACTCCCGGGTGTTCGTCACCGGCTACAACCGGACCACCAAGATCAACTCGGCGTACGGCAAGGGCCCCGACAACACGGTGGCCACGATCGAACAGGCACTGAAGATCGACATCAACCACTGGATCGTGCTGGACCTGGCCGGGTTCAAGAGCATCGTGGATGCCATCGGCGGGATCCAGATGGACTTCCCCATGCCGATCAGGGACAGCAACGCCGGCCTCTTCATCTCCAAGACCGGTTGCCAGAAGGTCAACGGCACCACCGCCCTGGCCATCTCCCGGGCCCGCGAGCTCAAGTATCTCGACCCCAAGACCGGCACCTACGTCTTCGACCCGACCTACGAGTACGGCCGGCAGCGCCGCGAGCAGATCCTGATGAAGGTCATCGCGGCGCACACGGTCAAGCAGAGCCTCGGCAACCCGCTCACCGCCAAGAAGGTCATCGACACCTTCACCAGCCACAACCGGCTGGCCATCGACAACCAGGTGACCGCGTCCGAGCTGCTCAACCTGGTCGGCGAGTTCGCCGGGTTCAACGCCTCGACCATGCAGAGCTTCACCCTGCCGACCTACACCTCCCTCATCTACGACTCGGGCGCCGGCAAGAAGCTCGACTTCGAGGTCCTCGAGCCGGACAAGGACGTCGCCACGATCCAGGCCTGGTACAACGCGACCCTGGCGACCCCGAAGGCGACCGAGACGACGAAGCCGACCACCACGGCTCCGACCACGACCGGCTCGCCCAGCACGACCACCGGCGGCACCTCGACCTCGACCCCGACCGTCCTGCCGACCACCACGGCGGCCTCGCCCGGGGCCTCGACCACCGCGGTCGCGAACAGCCCGTACCCCTGGGATCCGCGGCCCTGCAGCTAGCCTAGTTTTCTCCCGTTTTGGTTGCATCCGGACGTGAAGGGGGACAGTCTCAGCCCTGGAGAACCGACTTCGAGGACGGGGCTGGACATGTCGGAACAGGCTGAGCCGTGCCAGGAGCTGATCGACCTGCGTGAGCAGGACTTCCCACCGCCTGCGAGCCCGGTCGGCTGCGCCGAGTGTCTGCGCGAGGGCACCGGTTGGGTGTCGTTGCACGAGTGTCGCGAGTGCGGCCACGTCGGCTGCTGCGACGCCTCGCCCGGCGGGCACGCGACCGCCCACCACTGGAAGACCCAGCACCCGGTGATGCGCTCGCTGGGGCCGGGTGACCACTGGAGCTACTGCTACAACCACGCCGCGACCGGTCAGTTGGTCTGACCGGTCGCAGCGGCTGATGGGACGTCCGGTCAGGAGACGGCGAGGCCTTCGGCTCCGACGCCGTTGACGATGCCCAGGCCGGCGACGGTGCCCAGCGAGGTCAGCGAGCCGTCGGCGTTGACGTGGAACTCGTCGATCTCACCCGCGCCGTTCGCCTCCTCGTAGAGGAACTGACCGTCGCTCGTCGCCGCGATGTCCACCGAGCCGGCCCCGGTCCTGGCGGTCACCCCGGACGCGTCGTGCAGGGTGAGACCACCGGCCGCGTCCTCGTTGTAGCCGGTGATGCTGGCCGAGCCCGCGTTGGCGACGTACACCCGGCCGTTCGCCACCACGGACCAGCAGGCCGCGGTCTGGCCGTTCGGGACGTGCGAGGCGATGACGCTGAGCGTCGCGTCGGAGTTGACGGTGTACGACGACTCACCGCCGCTGGCCTCGGTGACCAGCAGCCGGCCCGCCTTGTCGAAGGCCAGCGCGAACGGGACCGGAGCCGCTGACGGCGTCACGACCGAGGTGGCCGACGGGAAGCCGTGCTGGTTGAGGGTGAAGCTGATCAACGTGTTGTGCGTCTTGGTCGTGACGATGACGGCTCTGCCGTTGGGCGTCACCGCCACCTGCGCGGGGGCGGCGAGGAAGTTCGGCAACGCGGGGTTGCCGAGGCCGAGGCTGCGGGTCGAGCCGAGGACGCGTTCCAGATGGCTGCCCACGACCTTGAACCCGGTGATGGTGCCGTCCCCGGCAGCGTCGAGCACGTAGACGGTGTCCTTGCCGACGCTCACCGACACCGGCAGGTCACCGCGCGTGTCGAGCACCTGCATCCGGGTGAGCTTGAGGCCGTCGACGCGGAACACAGTGAGAGTGCCGGAGCCGGCGTTCACGGCGTACAGCAGGTGGTGCATGCGGTCATAGGTCAGTCCGCCCTGCGAAGCGAGCGGGTCGACCACCGCTCCGGGCAGGCTGGCACCGACGCCGCCGGTGCTGTAGTGGCGGACTGCCTGCAGCCGGCCGTCCCTCCCCCGGGAGAAGACGCCGATCGTGTTGCCGGACGGCTGGTTGCTCATCAGGAACACCGCGTGCTGGTTGCTCGATTCGCCCCGATGCTCCGGTGTTGCGGCGGCCGCAGGGAGGGCGGTGGCGACCAGGGTCGCGGCGCTGGTGGCGGTGACGGCGATCGAGCCGATGAGAGCGCGACGGGACATGATGGACTCCTTCGTTTGCAGGCCGCTGCTATCAGCAGCGTGGGTGGCCGATAAAGGAGACCGTAGGCGGCCCCGAGGCTGTTGAGACCGCTCGTAAGGGGTTCGGAATACTCTCGTAAGGATGGTTACGAAACTCTGAATTGCCTGCCTGGCAAGCACTCTCGCTGGGAGCCGCGGATAGCCGCGATGCATCGCCCGTCTGCTTTGCGTCGCCATCACCGGACTCAGGGCACGCGCCGCCGAGTTGGCGCATAGCGCTGCGCAGTTCTGGCCCGAATGGCCACCAGGTCCCGCTCGAGCTTCTCCCACCACACCCCGGAACTACCGACCCGACAGCGAACACTGACGTTCAGGGCGGCAACGACGCCAGTTCCGAGGTCGTGTCAGGCTGCCTCGTGCTCGATCGCAGCATCGCCCTAGTCGTGCCTCCGGCACCCAGATGCTCGATCAGATCCTCCTCGCGGTGCCCACGCGCCGCGCGGCTTGGGAGCAACTGTCGGCGGATGACCAGGAAGTCCTCGTCCTCTGGCTGGGTCTGTCTCCTTGGCCCTGGACCCGAAGGACCGCCGTCGCCGAGCAGAGCCCGCACTCGAGATCGGTGACGACCACCATTACCTTCGTCAGGTCACCGTGATCGCGGCAGCAAGCTGGACGACGTGGCCGGTCGACGGTGGGCCCGGCCCCGGCACCCCAACGCGTCGCAGATGCTGCGGCAGGTGCCGCCGGTTGTTGACGCCGGCGGCACCTGCCCGCTGGGGTTAGCTGTTCCAGACCTGCAGCTCGGAGATCTGGCCGCCGTTCTGGACGTTGTTCGCGGTGATGTTGACCCGGAGGTAGCGCTGGGTCGTCGCCGGGAACGTGATGGTGACGGTGTTGCCGC
>JAWWOL010000020.1:0-3663 GCA_033851695.1 Frankiales bacterium | reverse complement strand
TGATCCGGAGGACCACGGATGACACCACCTCGCCCGACCGTGCTGGCGCCCGGTGAGCTGACCGCAGCTGAGACCTCCAGCACCGAGGCCCAGCACCGCGGCCCCCGCCCGGCGGTCGTGCCGCCGGCCTCCGCCGCCAAGCACCGCGGCGAACAGATCGCCCTGTTCAGCTTCGTGGTCATCCCGTTCCTGGCCGTCATCGCGGCCATCCCGCTGCTGTGGGGCCGCGGGATCAGCCTGACCGACGTGATCATCTCGTTCTTCGCCTACGCGATCACCGGGCACGGCATCACGATCGGGTTCCACCGCTACTTCACCCACGGCTCGTTCAAGGCCAAGCGCCCGATGCGGATCGCCCTGGCCATCGCGGGGTCCGCCGCGATCGAGGGCCCGGTCATCCGCTGGGTGGCCGACCACCGCAGGCACCACGCGTTCAGCGACAAGGAGGGTGATCCGCACTCGCCCTGGCGCTACGGCGAGAACTTCCGCGGCCTGTGCAAGGGGATGTTCCACGCGCACATGGGCTGGCTGTTCGACGAGGAGCAGACGTCGCAGGAGCGTTTCGCGCCGGACCTGCTGGAGGACCAGGACATCAAGGCGGTCCACCGCTGGTTCCCGGTCATCGTCGCCGTGTCCCTCGCCCTGCCCGCGGTGCTCGGCGGGCTGATCACGATGTCGTGGTACGGCGCGGCCACCGCGTTCTTCTGGGGCAGCCTCGTACGGGTCAGCGTGCTGCACCACACGACCTGGTCGATCAACTCGGTCTGCCACGTGGTCGGTGACCGGCCGTTCAAGAGCCGCGACCGGTCGACCAACTTCTGGCCGCTGGCCCTGATCTCGATGGGTGAGTCGTGGCACAACCTGCACCACGCCGACCCCACCAGCGCACGGCACGGCGTGCTGCGCGGCCAGATCGACTCCAGTGCCCGGCTGATCTCCCTGTTCGAGCTGTTCGGCTGGGTCTACGAAGTGCGCTGGCCGTCCCGAGAGCGGATCGCCGCCAAGCGAGCTGCGTGAAACGTGACCCCGAAGGCGACGTCGATGCGGTGACCGCGGTCGACGACGTCCCGAAACGGGCCCGCAAGCGCCCACCCGCGCCGCGCACCCGGATGACCGGCAAGGAACGTCGCGAGCAGCTGCTCGACGTCGGCCGCTCGCTGTTCGCCGAGAAGGGCTTCGACGGCACCTCCATCGAGGAGATCGCCGGCAGGGCAGGCGTTTCCAAGCCCGTGGTCTACGAGCACTTCGGCGGCAAGGAGGGCCTCTACGCCGTCGTCGTCGACCGCGAGGTCAGCCGGATGCTCGGCACGGTGGCCGAAGGCCTGTCCGGCGGCACCGCGCGAGAGCTGCTCGAGCAGGCGGCGATGGCGCTGCTGTCCTACGTCGAGAACGACAGCGACGGCTTCCGGATCCTCGTACGGGACTCCCCCGTCGCGTCGGCAACCGGCACGTTCGCCAGCCTGATCAGCGACATCGCGACGCAGGTCGAGCACATCCTCGGCCGCGAGTTCAAGGCGCGCGGGTTCGACCCCAAGCTGGCGCCGATGTACTCCCAGATGCTCGTCGGCATGGTCGCGCTGACCGGGCAGTGGTGGCTCGACGCGCAGAAACCCAGGCGCGAGGAGGTGGCGGCGCACCTGGTCAACCTCGCCTGGAACGGCCTGTCCGGCATGGAGGCCCGGCCGCGGCTGAGCACGACCGGCGCGAGGAAGCCCTCCCCGTGACGATCACCATGTACGGGACCGGCTGGTGCGGCGACTGCAAGCGGGCCAAGCAGTTCTTCGGTGAGCAGCGGGTGCACTACGAGTTCGTCGACGTGGACGCCGACCCGCGGGCGCGGGCCAAGGTCGAGGGCCTCAACGACGGCAGGACGGTCATCCCGACGATCGTGTTCGAGGACGGGTCGGTCCTGGTCGAGCCGTCCAACGCCGAGCTCGCGACCAAGCTGGGCGTGCAGACCTCGGCCTCGCGCGGCTTCTACGACCTCATCATCGTCGGGTCCGGTCCGGCGGGGATGACGGCCGCCCTGTACGCCGCCCGCGAGGGCATCGACACGCTGGTCATCGAGCGCGGCGGCATCGGCGGGCAGGCCGGCATCACCGAACGGCTCGACAACTTCCCCGGCTTCCCGGAGGGCGTGAGCGGCGCGGAGTTCGCCGACCGGCTGCAGCAGCAGGCCAAGCGGTTCGGGGTCGAGATCCTCGCCGCGACCGAGGTGACCGGCATCGAGCGCGACGACACGTACCGGATCGTGCACACCGCCGACGGGGCCTCGTACCATGCCTTCGCGGTCCTGCTCTCCCTCGGCTCGACCTACCGCCGGCTCGGCATCCCCGGCGAGGAGGACTTCATCGGCGCAGGTGTGCATTTCTGCGCCACCTGCGACGGGCCGTTCTACCGCGACCAGCACGTGATGGTCATCGGCGGCGGCAACTCCGCCGGCGAGGAGTCGCTGTTCCTCACCAAGTTCGCCGACAAGGTCACCGTGGTCACCCGCGACGGCAAGCTGTCGGCCAGCAAGGTCGTCGCGCAGAAGGTCGACGAGAACGCCAAGATCGAGGTCGTCACCGGGGCTGAGCCGGCGGAGTTCCACGGCGACCACCGGCTCGACCACGTCGTCCTCCAGGACACGGCAAGCGGCGAGACCCGCGAGGTCGACGTGGACGGGGTGTTCGTCTTCGTCGGACTCACGCCGAACACCGAGCTCGTACGGGACCTGGTGGACCTCGACGCGCAGGGGTTCATCACGACCGACGCCGCGCTGACCACCTCGATCCCCGGGATCTTCGCCGCCGGCGACGCCCGCGCCGGGTCGACCAAGCAGGCAGCCTCGGCGGCCGGAGAGGGCGCAGCCGTCGCGTTGGCGATCCGCCGCTACCTCGAGCCGCTCACCGCCGGGATGCCCGAGCAACGGGAGCCGCACGCGGTGGTGACCAAGGTCTGAGGCTGGGTACGGCGCGGGGGTGACCGTACTCATCGGGACCTCGGGCTGGCAGTACGCCTCCTGGAAGCTGCCCTACTACGGCAGGACCCCGCAGCGGCAGTGGTACGAGAAGGTCCTCGCCGACTTCCGCACCGTCGAGCTCAACGTGTCGTTCTACCGGCTGCCCAAGCTCGAGACGTTCCAAGGCTGGGCGCGCCGCGCCCCGGAGGACGCGGTGGTGACGGTGAAGGCGAGCCGCTACCTCACGCACATCAAGCGGCTCAAGGAGCCGAAGCCGTCGGTCGACCTGCTGATGGAACGGGCGCAGGGGCTGGGCGACCGGCTGGGTCCCGTACTCGTCCAGCTCCCACCCGATCTCCGCGCCGAGGCGGACAACCTGGCGGCGACCCTCGACGCCTTTCCCGCCGGGCAGCGGGTCGCGGTCGAGCCACGGCACGAGTCGTGGTGGACCGACGAGGTGCGCGAGGTCCTCACCGTACGGAACGCCGCGCTGGTCTGGGCCGATCGTCTCGGCAAGCCGATGGGACCGCTGTGGCGGACGGCCGACTGGGGCTACCTGCGGATGCACGAGGGCCGCGCGCAGCCGTGGCCCTTCTACGGACGGACCGCGCTGCAGACCTGGGCATCACGGCTGCAGGAGACGTTCGGGGACGACGCGGACGCCTACGTCTACTTCAACAACGACCCGCGCTGCGCCGCCGTCGACAACGCGATCACGT
>JAWWOL010000018.1:0-5289 GCA_033851695.1 Frankiales bacterium | reverse complement strand
TACCTCGGCCTGATCGCCGACGCGGCCGAGCGTGCGGGTGCCCCGGACGACTACGTACGCGAGTTGCGCGGCAGACCCTGCAACGGGGTCGACGGGCGCTGATCCTCGTCCTGCTGCGCCGGCTCCTTCGGGTAGACCGGCGGCGACTGCTCACCGCGGGACCAGGCACTGGTGAGGCTGCTCGCCTGCTGGAAGCGGTCGATCTCGCTGGGCCGCAACTCCACCACGACCAGGCGAACGACGGCGAGAACGGCCACGATGGCCACGACGGTGAGAACGACGGCCAGCACGAGGGGCGGTTCCTTTCCAGTCACGTTCCGGACGGTCCGACCGGTCCACCCTCGCACGGCCCGTCGCGGGACGGCGAATCGCCTCTTAGGTTTGCCGGGGGCTAAGGTCCGATGAATGAGCGATGATCCTCAGGCCCTGGCCGAGCAGGCCGCGGCCAGGCTGGCCGAGCTGACCGGCAGCGAGACCCATGACGTGGCCGTGGTCCTCGGGTCGGGCTGGGTGGGCGCCGCGGAGCGGATCGCTGCGGCAGGCACCGTGCTGGCCGAGGTCGGGCTCCCCGACCTGCCCGGCTTCTCGGCCCCTGTCGTGCAGGGGCACGTGGGCCGGGTGCTGTCGGTCGGCATCGGCACCAGCAAGGCCTTGGTGTTCCTCGGCAGGACCCACCTGTACGAGGGCCGCGGCGTGGAGCCGGTCGTGCACGGCGTCCGCACGGCGGCGGCCGCCGGAGTCCGTACCCTGTTGCTCACCAACGCCGCCGGCGGCCTGCGCGACGGGTTCGCTGTCGGCCAGCCGGTGCTCATCGCCGACCACCTCAACCTGACCGCCCGGTCACCGCTGGTGGGGGCGACCTTCGTCGACCTGACCGACCTCTACAGCACCAGGCTGCGCGACCTCGCCCGTACGGTGGACCCGTCGTTGGCCGAGGGTGTCTACGCCGCGCTCACGGGGCCGCACTTCGAGACCCCGGCGGAGATCCACTACCTGCGGACGATCGGCGCCGACCTGGTCGGCATGTCGACGGCGCTCGAGGCGATCGCCGCCCGCGCAGCCGGCGTCGAGGTGCTCGGCCTGTCGCTGGTCACCAACCTGGCCGCCGGCACCACGGGCGCCCCGCTGGACCACCTCGAGGTGCTCGAGGCGGGCAAGGCCTCGGCGGGACGGGTCGGCGACCTGCTCGCCGGGATCCTCACCGGCCTCGCCGCCAGCTAGTCCTCGGTCGCTGACCGCAGGGCCGCGTAGCCCGGCTTGATCCGCTCGTTGATGATGGCCAGCCGCTCGTCGAAGTGGGCGAACCCGCTCTTCATCCCGTTGAGGGTGAACCACTCGAGGTCGGCCCAGCCGTAGCCGAAAGTCTCGGCCAGCGCGGCCATCTCGCTCGACATCGACACCCCGCTCATCAGCCGGTTGTCGGTGTTGACGGTGACCCGGAACCGCAGGTCGTGCAGCAGCTTGATCGGGTGATCGGCCAGCGACTTGGCCGCCCCCGTGTTGACGTTGGAGGTCGGGCACATCTCGAGCGGGACGCGCAGATCCCTGACGTACGAGGCCAACCGGCCCAGGTGCGCCTGACCGTCGGCGTCGACGGTGATGTCGTCGACGATGCGCACCCCGTGGCCGAGCCGGTCGGCGTTGCAGTACTGCAGGGCTTCCCAGATCGACGGCAGCCCGAAGGCCTCGCCGGCGTGGATGGTGAACCGGAAGTTCTCCCGCTGTACGTGCTGGAAGGCGTCGAGGTGGCGGGTGGGCGGGAACCCCGCCTCACGCCCGGCAATGTCGAAGCCCACCACGCCCGCGTCGCGGAAATCGACTGCCAGCTCGGCGATCTCCAGCGACCTGGCAGCCGTGCGCATGGCCGTGAGCAGTGCCTTCATCACGATCGGCTTGCCGTCGGCGGCGCTGGCGACCGACCCCTGCGCGAAGCCGTCGAGCACAGCACGGACCACCTCGGGCAGCGACAGGCCGCGGGCCACGTGCAGCTCGGGGGCGAAGCGCACCTCGGCATAGACCACGCCGTCGGCTGCGAGGTCCATCGCGCACTCGGCCGCGACCCGTACCAGCGCGTCCTTGTCCTGCATCACGGCGACGGTGTGGGCGAACCCCTCGAGGTAGAGCTCGAGGCTCTTGCGGCTTGCGCCCGCCGTGAACCAGCCTGCAAGCTCGTCCACGTCGTAGGTGGGCAGGTCGGTGTAGTCCTGCTCCTGGGCCAGCTCGACCACGGTACGCGGGCGCAGCCCACCGTCGAGGTGGTCGTGCAGCAGGACCTTGGGGGCCCGCCGGATGTCTTCGAGAGCGATCATGACCCGACCGTACTACCCCGGGGCGGGCACCCTGCCCACGATCTGGTCCGGGTCGTCGCTCATCCGGGACAGGACGACGTGCTGCTGACCGAACGTCCAGAGGTTGGTGGTCAGCCAGTACAGCAGGACGCCCATCTGGAAGTTGACGCCCAGCACGCCGAAGATCAGTGGCATTCCGTACAGCATCACCTTGGCGGTGCCGTCCTGACCCGGCGCTGAGGGCAGACCACTGGCCTTGCTGCGCGCGATCATCTGCCGCGAGGTGAGGTAGGTCGTCGCGATCATCAGCACGATCATGATGACGGTGACCGACTTGACCGTGCCGGCCGAGGCGTGCAGGGAGGCAAGCTTGGCCTTGCTGGAGGTGAGGGCCGCCGCCATCGGGACCCCGAGGAACTTCGACGTCGCCACCTGCTCGACCGTGTGGGCCGAGAGGCCGTAGTGGGCGTCGTAGCCGCCCGCCTTGTTCTGGCTGAACTTGTGCAGCACGCCGAACAGCGCGAAGAACACCGGCAGCTGGATGACCAGCGGCAGGCAGCCGGCGAACGGGTTGACCCCGTGCTCCTTGAACAGCGCCATCTGCGCCTCGGACTGCTTGGCCTTGTCGTCGGGGTAGTCCTGCTTGAGCGCCGCGATCTTGGGCTGGAGCAGCTGCATCTCGCGTTGGCTCTTGATCTGCTTGACGAACAACGGGAACAGCAGCAGCCGCATCACGATGGTGAGCAGGATGATGGAGAGCCCCCACGTCCAGCCGGCCGTGGTGATGTGGGCCAGCCCGGAGTGGATCGTGTTGATGGTCCAGGCAACGACGCGGTAGAGCGGACTGAGAACAGTCCCGAACACGTTAGTGCCCGGTTTTCTTGACCGCCGCAGCCGCCTTGGCTTCTTCGGCCTTCTTGGCCCGGGACCGCTTGAACAGCGGGTCCCACAGCGAGTCGACCGTGCGCTCCTTCAACGGGATGATCGCGTTGTCGGTGATGTGGATGTCCTCAGGACACACCTCGGTGCAGCACTTGGTGATGTTGCACAGGCCGAGGCCGCCTTCGTCCTTGGCCGCCTGGGCGCCCTCGTTGCGGGCCAGCGGGTGCATGTCGAGCTCGGCGTACTTGAGGAAGAACCGCGGCCCAGCAAAGGCCTTCTTGTTTTCGTCATGGTCGCGGATGACGTGGCAGACGTTCTGGCACATGAAGCACTCGATGCACTTGCGGTACTCCTGCAGCCGGTTGATGTCCTCCTGGAACATCCGCCGGGTGCCGTCCGCGCCGGCCGGCTCGAGGTCGACCTCCGGGATCCGCTTGGCGACCTCGTAGTTGAACGAGACGTCGGTCACCAGGTCGCGGATCAGCGGGAAGGTCTTCATGGGCGCGATCGTGATGGTCGCGCCCTCCTCGAACAGGTTCATCCGGGTCATGCACAGCAGCCGCGGCTTGCCGTTGACCTCGGCGCTGCACGAGCCGCACTTGCCGGCCTTGCAGTTCCAGCGCACCGCGAGGTCGCCGGCCTGGGTCGCCTGCAGCCGGTGGATGATGTCGAGGACGACCTCACCCTCCTCTGCCTGCACCTGGTAGTCGACGAACCCGCCGGTCTCACCGTCGCCGCGCCAGACACGAAGGTTGGCGGTGTACGCCATTACTTGGCCTCCTCGAACAGCTCGGCCAGCTCGGCCGGCATCTGCGGCAGCGGGATCTCGTCAATCACGACGCCTTCACCGTCAGCCGCCAGCCGCGACCGCACGTTGACCTTGGCCCAGTGCTCCTTGTCCGTGGCTGGGAAGTCGTCGCGGGTGTGACCGCCGCGACTTTCCTTACGGGTCAAGGCATGTCGGGTGGTCGCCTCGGCTACGGTCAGCAGCGACGGCAGGTCGGTCGCGAGGTTCCAGCCCGGGTTGTACTGGACGTGACCCTCAACCCGGACCTTCTTGGACCGCTCCTTGAGCTCCTCGATCTTGGCCAGCGCGGTCACCATCTCGGACTCGGTACGGATGATGCCGACGTTGTCCTGCATCGTGTCCTGGAGCTCCATCTGGATCGTGTACGGGTTCTCGCCGCCGTCACGGTTGAAGGGTTCCAGCGCCTCCTGGGCCCAGTGGTCGACCTCGGCCGGGTCGAGCTTGGGGATCGAGGTGAGCCCTGCGGCGTACTCCGCCGCGGCCGCACCCGCCCTGCGCCCGAAGACGAGCAGGTCGCCCAGGGAGTTGCCACCCAGCCGGTTCGACCCGTGCATGCCGCCGGCCGCCTCGCCCGCGGCGTAGAGGCCGGGGATGGTGGCGGCCGCGGTGTCCGGATCGACCCGGACGCCACCCATCAGGTAGTGCAGCGTCGGCCCGACCTCCATCGGCGTCTGGGTGATGTCGACGTCGGCAAGCTGCTTGAACTGGTGGTACATCGACGGCAGCCGCCGCTTGATGTACGCCTCGTCGCGGCGGCTGGCGATGTCGAGGAAGGCGCCGCCGTGCGGTGACCCGCGGCCGGCCTTGACCTCGGAGTTGATGGCGCGGGCCACCTCGTCGCGCGGCAGCAGGTCAGGGGTGCGCCGGGCCTTGGAGTGGTCCTCGTACCAGAGGTCGGCCTCCTCCTCGGTCTCGGCGGTCTCGGACCGGAAGACCTCGGGGACGTAGTCGAACATGAAGCGCTTGCCGTCGGAGTTGCGCAGCGTGCCACCGTCACCGCGGACGCCCTCGGTGACCAGGATGCCGCGGACCGACGGCGGCCAGACCATGCCGGTCGGGTGGAACTGCGCGAACTCCATGTCGATGAGGTCGGCACCGGCCCACAGCGCGAGCGCCTGGCCGTCGCCGGTGTACTCCCAGGAGTTGGACGTGACCTTCCACGCCTTGCCGATGCCGCCGGTCGCGAGGATCACGGCCTTGGTGTTGAAGGTGACGAACTTGCCCGACTCGCGCCAGTAGGCGAGGGCACCACTGACGGCACCACCGTCGGTCAGCAGCCGGGTGACCTTGCACTCCATGAACACGTCGATG
>JAWWOL010000277.1:0-2738 GCA_033851695.1 Frankiales bacterium | reverse complement strand
ACCGAGTTCGAGCGGCAGATCGCCGGCGAGGCACCGATGTCCTGGCCGGACTACGCCCGCCGCAACGGCATCGCGGGCTAGATCTGCCGGCTAGTGCGTGACGTGCTCGACGGCCGCGTCGGGCAGGTGCAACGCCGGTCGGTAGTGCTCGGCGAACAGCTTGGCTACGAGCTCGCCCCGGCTGCCAACTCCGACCTTGGCGAAGACCGCCTTGAGATGGTCGCGCACCGTGTGCGGCGAGAGGTAGAGCTCCTCGGCGATCTCCGGGTTGGACAGACCGCGGGCCACGGCGCGGGTGATCTCCTGCTCCCGCGTGGTGAGGCCGTAGGCCTCCACGATGATGGGCGCGATCTGGGCCGACTTGGCCGGCTCGATGGTGAGCGCCGTCAGTCCGGGTGTGCCGTCCGGCCCGTGCAGGCAGGAGGCGTGAACCGACAGCCAGCGCCCGGAACCGGCACGCAACCGGGCCGAGGACGGCCCCCGCTCGCGACCCTGGTCCACGGACACGGCCTTGGCCACGACGGCGCGTACCGGCGTCATCGACAGCGGGGCGAGAGACCAGCGCGGGCCGGCCAGCTCGACGAACAGCCGCTGCGCCCGGTCGTCGAGTGAGACGAGGTTTCCGGCCCGATCGAACAATGCGGTGCCAGGGCCCTCGCCGGCGGCCGCGTCGGCAAGGACCCGCGCCGTCGTGACGAGCGTGCGCAGAGCACCGGCCAGGATCGGCGCGACCCGACGGACCAGCCCGACCTCGACCGGCGAGAACGGGGTGCGGCTGCGCTCCCGGAACAGGTCGACGACGCCCCAGGTCGAGTCGCCGGTGCGGAACACGGCACGCAGCTCGTCGCCGTACCCCTGCGGGGCCAGGAACTCCCGGTAACGCGCACTGCGGGCGGGGTGATCATCGGTGGCCGCGAAGAGGGTCGCGGCACCGCCCTCGGTCCGGGCGAGGTCGCGGAACAGGTTGGCATCCTCGACGCGGTACTCGCGCTCCCAGAACGACTCGCAGTGGCCGTCTTCGACGTTCTCGATGCGCGCCGGGATGGTGGCCAGCAGGGTCGCGGGGTCGGTGGCGAACCACGCCGCTCCGTCGAACGGGACCAGCCGCTGCAGGCGTTCGGAGGCCTCCCCGAACAGCCGCATCTCGTCGTCGGTCCTGCTGATCGACTCCGCCAGCCCCGCCACTGCCCGCTCGACCGTAGCCGTGGACATCGCGTCCCCCCTCCGCCTTCGTGCCCGGCGTCCGGGCTGTGGCCCGAGACACAGTTCTCGAGCACAACGGCATTGTGGGGCCGCACGCCGAGCCGCGACAACCCCTCATCTGTAGGGGGTGCGCAGGCGAACGCTCCCGCCGGCGTAGGTGAGGAGGCACGCAAACCACCGCCGGTCGAGGGATGTGCCCGCCGCCGGCCACGCCCGAGGCTGGATCCACACCAACCACGAACTCGGAGAGGAAACGCCCACATGACCACCATCCTCGGCGACAGCGACCGGCTGGAGCTGCTCGCCGTCGACCTCGACGGCGCTCTGGTCCGGCCGGGCGCGCCGGCATGGGACAGCGCACGTCAGGCCTGGCACCTCAGCGTGGACCAGCGCCCGGTCGCCGTCGTCCTGGCCGAGTCAGCTCGCGACATCGTCGCGGTCGTCGACACGGCTCGCGCCCTCGGCCTTCAGGTCGCGGCCCAGGCAACAGGGCACAACGCAGCGCCCCTCGGCCCACTCGACGACACCATCCTGCTGAAGACCTCCGCGATGCGGGGGGTGCAGATCGACCCGGTGGCCAGCGTCGCCAGGGTCGAGGCCGGTGCCCAATGGCAGGACGTCACGAGCGCCGCGGCAGAGTACGGGCTGGCGGCGCTGGCCGGCTCGGCCAAGGACGTCGGGGTGGTGGGCTACACCCTCGGTGGCGGGCTGAGCTGGCTCGGCCGTTCCCACGGGCTTGCCGCCAACAGCGTCGTGGCGATCGAGGTCGTGACTGCCGACGGGTCGCACCGGCGGGCGACGGCTGAGCACGAAGCCGACCTGTTCTGGGCACTGCGGGGCGGAGGTGGCAGCTTCGGCATCGTGACGGCGATGGAGTTCCGGCTCTTCCCCGTCACCGAGGTGCACGCCGGCGTGCTGTTCTTCCCTGTCGAGCGAGCCGAGGAGGTGCTCCAGGCCTGGCGCTGCTGGCTTCCGTCCCTGCCGAACGAGGTGACCTCGGTGGGCCGGATCCTGCGGTTCCCGCCACTGCCTGACCTGCCGCCGCACCTGAGTGGCAAGTCCTACGTCGTGGTCGAGGCGGTCTTCCAGCTGCCCGCGGCCGAGGCTGACGCGCTCCTCACGCCGCTTCGTGCGCTCGGGCCGGATCTCGACACGCTCTGCCCCACGCCGGTCGCCGCACTGTCCGCGCTGCACATGGACCCCGACGGTCCCGTACCGGCGTGGGGCGACGGGATGCTGCTCGACGAGCTGCCCGAGCACGCCGTCTCGGAGTTCGTCCGTTCGGCTGAGGGAGCGGGTCGCGCGTTGCTCTCGACGGAGCTGCGGCACCTCGGCGGTGCACTGCGGCCGGGGCGGGAGGGGGGCGGCGCGGTCGACGGGCTGGCGGCGGGCTTCGCCCTCTTCGCCGTCGGCATCACTCCGGACGCGGAGGCCGTACGAGCGGTGAAGGCCGGCACGGACGCGGTGCACCATGCGATGGCACCGTGGTCGACCGGCCGGTGCTACCTCAACTTCGCCGAACGCAGCAAGTCCGG
>JAWWOL010000483.1:0-4277 GCA_033851695.1 Frankiales bacterium | reverse complement strand
GTGGTGCGCGACGCCTTCCACCGGGCCCAGTCACGGCCCCGGCGCAAGCTGACGCTGGTGCACAAGAACAACGTGCTCGTCCACGCCGGTCACCTGTGGTCCCGTACGGTCGCCGCAGTGGGCAAGGATTTCCCCGACGTCTCCGTCGACTACCTGCACGTCGACGCGGCGACGATCTTCATGGTGACCGACCCTGGCCGGTTCGACGTGATCGTCACCGACAACCTGTTCGGCGACATCCTCACCGACCTCGCGGCCGCCATCACAGGGGGCATCGGACTGGCCGCGAGCGGCAACGTCAACCCCGACCGGTCGGCGCCGAGCATGTTCGAGCCGGTGCACGGCAGCGCTCCGGACATCGCCGGGCAGGGCAAGGCCGACCCGACCGCGACCGTGCTCTCCGTCGCCATGCTGCTCGAGCACCTCGGCCACGAGAAGGCCGCCCGTCAGGTCGAGGCGGCCGTGGAAGCGGATCTGGCCGAGCGTATTGGTCGCAGCGGCGTCGTACGCTCGACCAGCGAGATCGGCGACGCGCTCGCTGCCCGGGTTGCGGGGTAAAACGCAGTTCCGCAGCCGCCCGACTCTGGGATACTGCCTGTTACCAGTCGTTCAACGAGGAGCCGACATGCCGATCACCCCCACGAAGCAGATCTGGATGGACGGCGAGTTCGTCGACTGGGACGACGCGACCATCCACATCCTCAACCCCTCGCTGCACTACGGGTGGGGCGTTTTCGAGGGGGTGCGGGCCTACTCCACTGACAATGGGCCCGCGGTCTTCCGGCTGACCGAGCACATCCAGCGGCTGTTCCGCAGCGCGCACATCTACATGATGAAGCCGGCGTTCAACGTCGAGCAGATGGTCGAGGCGACCAAGGAGCTGGTCCGCCGCAACGAGATCGACTCCTGCTACATCCGGCCGCTGTTCTACCTCGGCTACGGCGAGATGGGCCTCAACCCGCTGCCGAGCCGTACGGCTGCGTCCATCGCCTGCTGGCCGTGGGGCGCCTACCTCGGCGAGGAGGCCACCCACCGCGGTGTCCGCGCCGCCGTCTCGAGCTGGAGCCGGATCGGCCACAACGTGATCCCGCCGGCGGGCAAGGCGACCGGGCAGTACATCAACTCCTCGCTCGCCAAGGTTGCGGCGCTCAAGGCCGGCTACGACGAGGCGATCATCCTGACCCCCGAGGGCACCGTCTCCGAGGGCTCCGGCGAGAACATCTTCGTGGTGTACGGGCGCAAGATCGTGACGCCGCCGCTGGTCGACGGCGCGCTGGCGGGCATCACCCGCGACGCGGTGATGACGATGGCCAAGGACGAGGGCTACGAGGTGGTCGAGGCGACCTTGTCCCGGTCCGACCTCTACCTCGCCGACGAGGCGTGGTTCACCGGCACCGCCGCCGAGATGGTGCCGCTGGTCGAGGTCGACGACCGGTCGGTGGGCGCCGGCGTGCCCGGCCCGGTCACCAAGCACCTGTTGGAGATGTACACCCAGGTGGTGCGCGGCCAGCTGCCGAAGTACCGCTCCTGGTGCGAGTACGTCAACGAGTAGCACACCGGCTGGTCTCAGCGCCCCGGAAATCGGACGCGGCTGAGGCTCACGCTGGGCTCACGACCTGCCGAAACGACTGGGGAGAACCGCCCTGGAGAAACGCCGGCAGGAGACAAGACCAGCATGGTCCAGAACGCTGTGAACGGCCGTAACCCGGCGGGAGTGGCCCCCGAGCAGCCCGCGTCGCTGACTGCCCCCATGCTGTTGCTGGTCGACGGTGGCCCGTCTGCCGACCGGGTCCGGAATGCTCTCGCCGGCTCTCCCGAGGGCTTCCGGGTGATGCAGGTGGCCGCCGTCGAGGACGCGACCTTCGCCGGCGAGCTGCCGATGTGCGCGCTGCTGACCCTCAGTCCCGGCGACCCGTCCGTGCTCCAACAGGTCAGGACCATGCGCTCGACCTCGCCGCAGATCCCGATCGTCGTCCTCATCGACTCCGACCATGACGAGAGCCTCGGCGTCCTGGCGATGCACGAGGGCGCCCAGGACTACGCGCTGCTCGGCGAGCTGACCCCCAAGCTGCTGCGCCGGGCGATCCGCTATGCCGTCGAGCGCAAGCGGGGGATGGACGCGCTGGCGGTGCGTGACGCGCACCACCGCGGGGTTCTCGACGCGCTTCGGGAGTCCGTCGCGGTCCTCAACCGGTCCGGGTCCGTCGTCTCGGCCAACCGTCGCTGGAACGACTCCGTCGCCGGCTACCTGTCCCGTACGGCCTCCGGTGCGGTCGGGGCAGGCGTCGGCAGCAGCTACGCCGCCATCCTGGACGGCTGGGGCGAGGAGAGCTGGACCCGCGAGGCGCTGGCCGGCCTGCGCCGGATCCTCAACGGCGAGATCACCGCCTACGACGTACCCCGGACGATCGAGCGCGAGGGGGCGACCTACGCCGTACGACTGCGTGGACTGCCGACCGGCGGCGCGTTCGTCATCCACGACGACGTGACGGCTCTCGTACGGGCCGACCAGGCGCTCACCCATGCGGCGATGCACGATGCCCTGACCGGGCTGCCCAACCGGCCGCTGTTCCACGACCGCGTCGAGCGTGCCCTCGCCCGGGTCGCCGGCGGCAACTCGGGCGGCTTCTCGATCCTGGTCGTCGACATCGACCGGTTCGCCGTCGTCAACGACACCCACGGGCACGCGGCCGGCGACGTCGTGCTGGCCGCACTCGCCGGCCGGATCCGCGAGGCCACCGGCGTGACCGACACCGTGGCCCGCTTCGGTGGCGACCAGTTCGTCGTGGTCAGCGAGGAGTCGCGGACCGAGGCCGCCGCCCAGCTGCTGTCGCTCAAGCTGCGGGAGGCCGTGGCCGCACCGGTCGGCTATGCCGACGTCGAGATCCGGGTCCAGGCCAGCATCGGCATCGCGATCTGCGCGGACGCTGCCAGCACGGTTCCCGAGCTGCTCCGCGACGCGAGCGCCGCACTCGTCGAGGCCCGCCAGGCAGGACCGTCCCGGTCGCGGGTGCTCAGCGCCGAGGGCCGCGAGGCCGCAGCGTCCCGCCTGGACATCGAGTCGGGGCTGCGCCGGGCGATCGCCCGGGACGAGCTGGTCCTGCACTACCTGCCGGAGGTCACGGCCAAGGGCCGCCGGCTGGTGTCGGTCGAGGCTCTGGTCCGTTGGGAGCACCCCACCCGCGGCCTGCTCGCGCCCCGCGAGTTCCTGCCGGTCGCCGAGCGCGCCGGCCTCATCGTGGACATCGGCAACTGGGTGATCGAGCACGCGATCGAGGACGCAGCGATCTGGCGACGGGCCGTCGCCGGCGCCGAGAACATCAGCGTCTCGGTCAACCTGTCGTCCCAGCACGTCGGTGACCTCCGGCTGCTGGACACGGTCAGCGAGGCCCTGCGCCGCAGCGGCCTGCCGCCCCGGATGCTCACCCTCGAGATCACCGAGGACGTCATGCTCAACGATGCCGAGGAGATCCTGGAGGCGTTGCAGGCCCTGCGGTCGTACGGTGTCCGGCTCGCGGTCGACGACTTCGGTACGGGGTTCTCCTCGCTGGCCTACCTGTGCGCGCTCCCCGTACAGGGGCTGAAGATGGACCAGGACTTCGCCGCCGAGGTGGTCGAGAACGACCGCAACCGCACGGTGGTCGGCAACATCGTGACGATGGCCCACGAGCTCGACCTGGTCGTCAGCGCCGAGGGGGTCGAGACGGCCGAGCAGGCTGCGCTGCTCGAAGGCGTGGGCGTCGATCTGCTGCAGGGCTTCCACTTCGGCATGCCGGTCGACCTGGAGGGATTGCTGGCCACCCTGCCGTCGCTGCTGGGCTGAGCTACTCGGGGTCTCTCATTGCCGCAGCACAGCGGGCGCCTAGTTACGCGGCATCAAGGGGCGGATAGGGTCCGAAGCATGGCCGACATCCTTGATCAAACCGCCCAGAACCGCCTCGCCGAGTCCGGCAGGCTGTTCACCTCCGACCTGTCCGTCGCCGAGTTCACCCTGCTCGAGCACACCGGCTTCGAGCCGCTCGAGCTGGTGATGGGCGTGTCCGTCTACCACATCGGCTTCCAGCCCGGCCGCGGCATGCAGGCGGGGGAGTACGCCGTGCTGTCCCAGGCGATGTACACCGCGCGGATGAACGCGATCATGCGCCTGGTCGCCGAGACCGTGAAGGTCGGCGCGGACGGGGTGGTCGGGGTCAAGCTCGGCTACCGCTCGCACGGGCCGGACTCGCTGGAGTTCACCGCGATCGGCACGGCGGTGAAGTGGCGCGAGGGGTCCGGAG
>JAWWOL010000272.1:0-2982 GCA_033851695.1 Frankiales bacterium | reverse complement strand
AGTTGTGCCGGTCAGCGTTGATGAGCTGGCTGTCCAGCTGGTTGAGCTGGAACCGGTCCAGGGCCACCAGGCTGACGCCACCGATCACCCCGCTGAGCAGAGCCATCAGCGCCACCAGCCCGACGATCAGCTGGATGCGCAACGGAAGGCCGCGCAAGCGGAACCGCCTCATGGGGCCGGCTTGAGGACGTACCCAACGCCGCGCATCGTGTGGATCATCGGCTCGCGCCCGGCGTCGATCTTCTTGCGCAGGTAGGAGATGTAGAGCTCGACGACGTTGGCCTGGCCGCCGAAGTCGTAGTTCCAGACCCGGTCGAGGATCTGCGCCTTGGACAGCACCCGGCGCGGGTTGCGCATGAGGTAGCGGAGCAGCTCGAACTCGGTCGCCGTCAGGTTGATCAGGTCGCCTCCGCGGCTGACCTCGTGACTGTCCTCGTCGAGGCTGAGGTCGCCGACCACCAGGGTCGCCTCGTCACGGTTGACGACGGCCTTGGTCCGCCGGCGTACGAGCCCGCGCAGCCGGGCCACGACCTCCTCGAGGCTGAACGGCTTGGTCACGTAGTCGTCGCCGCCGGCGGTGATCCCGGCGACCCGGTCCTCGACCGAGTCCTTGGCGGTCAGGAACAGCACCGGGACGTCGTTGGTCTCGCCGCGCAGCCGGCGCAGCACCTCGAGACCGTCGATGTCGGGCAGCATCATGTCGAGGACGACCACGTCCGGGCGCACCTCGCGGGCCTGTCGTACGGCGGACAGCCCGTCGTGGGCGAGGTGGACCTCCCAGCCGTCGTAGCGCAGCGCCATCGCGAGCAGCTCGGCGATCGGCGGCTCGTCGTCGACCACGAGGACCCGGACCGGCGTGCCGTCCGGGCGCGAAAGGATTGCGCGGGTGGGCCGGGGCTGCGCCGTCGTCGAGGTCACGCGCTCATCCTCGCTCAGCCTCCTGTTGGCCCACTATCCATTGCCTGTGCGTTGCCTGTGTCTCCTATTGAAGCGCGGACGGTCCCTGCGGGGCTCCAAGCGCAGAATCCGGGCATCCGCACAGCCGTTGCATAGTCAGATCACCACGGCGTCACAGTCGGTGGCCCGAACGTAGTCGCCATGACTACGGCCACCATCCCCCAGGGCACGCCTGACCCCGCTGCCCATGGCGAGCCCGAGACAGCAGTCGGCACCCGCGCCTCCACCCCCACACTCGACGTGGTCATCCCCGTCTACAACGAGGAAGCGCAGCTCGAGACCTCGGTACGTCGCCTCGACGAGCACCTGCGTCGTCACTTTCCCTACTCCTACCGCATCACCGTCGCCGACAACGCGAGCACGGACGACACCTCCGTGATCGCCCGGCGGATCTCCCGGCAGCTGCCGAACGTACGGGCGGTCCGGCTCGAGCAGAAGGGCCGCGGCCGGGCGCTGTCCCAGGTCTGGAGCGAGTCCGACGCCGACGTCCTCGCCTACATGGACGTCGACCTGTCCACCGACCTCGCCGCCCTGCTGCCGTTGGTGGCGCCGCTGATCTCCGGTCACTCCGACCTGGCCATCGGCAGCCGCCTCGCCAGGGGCTCGAGGGTCGTACGGGGACCGAAGCGCGAGGTGATCTCGCGTTGCTACAACCTCGTGCTGCGCGGCACCTTGGCCGCGCGGTTCAGCGACGCCCAGTGCGGCTTCAAGGCGATCCGACGCGACGTCGCCCGCCGGCTGCTGCCGATGGTGGAGGACACCGGTTGGTTCTTCGACACCGAGATGCTGGTGCTGGCGGAGAAGGCAGGCCTGCGCATCCACGAGGTGCCGGTCGACTGGGTGGACGACCCGGACAGCCGCGTCGACATCGTCGCCACGGCGGTCGCCGACCTCAAGGGAGTCGTACGGGTCGGCAAAGCCCTCGCCACCGGGGCGATCCCGCTCCGCGACATCACCGGCCCGACATCGCGTCAGGTCGTCGCGGCCGCGACCCCGCCAGGCCTCGTACGGCAGATGCTCCGCTTCGGCGCGATCGGCATCGTCAGCACCGTGGCCTACCTGGCGCTCTACCTCCTGCTCCGCCCCGGGCTGGGCGCCCAGGGTGCGAACTTCGTGGCACTGCTGCTGACCGCGATCGGCAACACCGCAGCCAACCGCCGGCTGACCTTCGGGGTGACCGGCGCCCGCGGTGCCACCAAGCACCAGCTGCAGGGCCTGGCGGTCTTCGGCCTCGGCTTGCTGCTGACCAGCGGTTCGCTCGCCGTGCTGCACGCGCAGGCCACGGCGCCGAGCCGGCTCGTCGAGGCGACCGTCCTCGTGATCGCCAACCTCGCGGCAACGGTGCTGCGGTTCCTGCTGCTCCGCGCCTGGGTCTTCCGGGCCCACCTGGCCACGCCAGCACTCCAGACCAACGGGAGCATCCGATGACCACGACCCAGAGCACGGTGACCTGGCTCGACAAGCCCGGCGCCCCTTTGCGACGGCCTCCGTTGCAGGCCTTCGTCCGCGGCCGAAGGGACGACCCAGCGTGGGTACGCCCGGCGTTGCTGGCGCTGTTGGCGGCGACCGGCCTCCTCTACCTGTGGGGCCTCGGCGCCTCCGGCTGGGCGAACAGCTTCTACTCGGCCGCCGTCCAGGCCGGGTCCACGAGCTGGAAGGCCATGTTCTTCGGCAGCTTCGACTCGTCCAACTTCATCACCGTGGACAAGCCGCCGGCGTCGCTGTGGGTGATGGACGTGTCGGCGCGGATCTTCGGTGTCAACGCGTGGAGCATCCTGGTCCCGCAGGCGCTGGAGGGGGTCGCTGCGGTCGGGCTGCTGTACGCCACCGTACGGCGCCGGTTCGGGCCGGCCGGCGGCCTCATCGCCGGCGCTGTCATGGCGACGACTCCCGTCGCCGTGCTGATGTTCCGCTTCAACAACCCGGACGCGCTGCTGGTGCTGCTGCTCGTCGGCGCCGCCTACACGACGGTACGGGCGACGGAGAAGGCCAGCACGCGTTGGCTCGTGCTGACCGGCGTCCTCA
>JAWWOL010000266.1:0-4934 GCA_033851695.1 Frankiales bacterium | reverse complement strand
TTCGCATCGCAGAGGTCAGGAGTTCGAATCTCCTGTGCTCCACAAGAAGTGAGGAAGGCGCAGGCCCATGACCGTCGGGGATCCTGAGCAGCCTCCTGTTCCCGAGGGTGGCGCCGAGCCTGTCGTGCCCGATGCCGCCCAGAGCACCCGGGCCCACCAGCACAAGCCGCGGCTGAGCTTCTGGCAGGAGCTGCCGATCCTGGTGGCGGTCGCGGTGGGCCTGGCAGTGCTGATCAAGTCGTTCCTGTTCCAGGCGTTCTTCATCCCGTCCGGCTCGATGGAGCAGACGCTGCACGGGTGCCAGGGCTGCCAGGGCGACCGGGTGATGGTCAACAAGATCGTCTACGACCTGCGCGGGATCAAGCGCGGCGACATCGTGGTGTTCAACGGCAAGGACAACTACCCGGACGAGTCACCGGTCCAGGCCGAGCCGAGCAACATCGTCAGCCGCGCGGTCCACGACGTGGCGGACTTCGTCGGCCTGACGCCCAAGGGCACCGACTACATCAAGCGGGTGATCGGGCTGCCGGGCGACGTGGTCCAGTGCTGCGACGCCCAGGGCCGGGTGACGGTCAACGGCGTGGGGCTCGACGAGCCGTACATCTACGTCGACCCCGGCATGACCGACACCAACAAGACGTTCGGCCCCAAGACCGTCCCCAAGGGCGAGCTCTGGGTGATGGGTGACCACCGCAACATGTCCCAGGACTCGCGGTTCGTCGGCTTCGTGCCCGAGAGCGACGTCATCGGGCGGGCGTTCGTCGTCATCTGGCCGCCGTCGCGCTGGAAGTTCCTCTCCCCGCAGTCCTACGCCGGCGTCCCTGCCCACCTGGCGGGCGCCAGCCCGATGATCATGGGCGCGGCCGTCGTGCTCGTGGGTACGCGCCTTCGCCGCCGCCGCCGGGCGTCCTCTCGGCGCTCGAGCGCCCGAGGCTAGCCCTGCAGCGGGGACACGATGCCGTACTGACGGATCTTGCGGTAGATCGTCGCCCGCGACATGCCCAGTGCCTGTGCCGCGGTCGTCGGATTCTCGCCGTTGTCGTTGAGGGCGAGGACGATCGCGTCCCGTTCCAGGGCCTCGATGGGCGACAGCACCCGCCGGGACGCGGAACGACACTCGGGAGGCAGGTCGGCCAGTTCGACGGTGCCGGCATGGTGGCGCTTGACCACGCTGCCGAGCACCTTGCGGAGCTGGCTCACGTTGCCGGGCCAGTTCAGCCGGCTGAGCTGGGCAAGCGCCTGTGGCGACGCGACGAGCCGGTCGTCCCCGAGGAGCTCGCCGAGCAGGTGGCGGACGAGCTCGGGGATGTCGTCGATGTGGTGCCGCAGCGGTAGCACCTCGATGGTCCGGGAGAACAACGCGCGGAGCTGCGTCTCCCGAGGATCGGAGCCCAGCGTCATGGCCACCCACGGGCGCCCCGACGGCTCCGACTCGTTCGCGCCTTCGGTCAGCAGGTCCGCAGCAGCAGCGGCCTGCTCGGAGCTCAGTCGATCGGCATGAGCCAGCACGATCACGGCGTCCGGCTCGGCGAGCTCCTCGGCGAGGGCAGAGAGCCAGCCGTCGTCTCCGTCGGACGTGGGCGCCTCGATGACCCTGAGGTGCCTCGCCGGATTGTGCAGGCGGTGCACGGCGCGCAGGAGCGCGAGCTTGCCGACGCCCGGCTCGCCCTCGAGCGCGACCCACTCGCCGGTTTCGTAGCACGCGTTGACCTGCTGGACGCACCTGGTCCAGGCCGGTCCGCTTCCGACCAGTCCGGGCAGGTTGGGCGCAGCCCGCTTGACCGGGAACAGGAGGCCGCCTCCGACGCGCGGCACGGCCGGCTGTCCGAGCCGGATGCGGAACACGCCGCCGGCCGGACCGGACTCGCTGGAGGCGGGGTGGTAGCGCAGGTGGGCCGTCCGGCCGCTGGGCAGCTCCACGGTGCGCACCGCGTGCCGGTTGTCGTCGCGCATGGTGTCGACGGCATAGCTGATCAGGGCCGCCTGCTCCGGCGTGTCCATCGATTCGCGGAGGTGCTCGTTCATCATGACCACGTCGTTGTTGAGGGCGAGCACGGGCCCGGCGGACTGTTGGCAGGCCCTCATGTATTCCTGGAAGAGGGCGAATTCGCGCAGTCCGGTCTGTCCCAGCAGCTCGTCCTCTATCTGCTTGGCGGTCGCGTTCGCCAGCGCCATCAGCATGGCGCCAGGGGAGTGGCTCCAGGACGTGAGATCGAGGATCCCGATCACCGTGCGACGGGTGGGATGCCGGATCGGTGCCCCGGCGCAGGCGAACTCGCCCAGCTGGTGCGTGTAGTGCTCGCGGCCGTGCACCAAGGCGGAACGACCGCTGGACAGGGTGGTGCCGATGCCGTTCGTGCCGACGAACTCTTCGGCATAGCTGAAGCCCGGTGCCAGGCACACGGCGTCCAGACGCTGGGCGATCGCGCTGCTTGACGTCCGCCGGTCGATCACGAACCCGGTGTGGTCCGTCAGGACGACGCTGACCGGCTCACCCTCGAGCTGGTCGCGCAAGCTGTCGAGGATCGGCGCGGCGCTGCGGCAGAGCAGGCTCTCCAGGTCGGGGTCGTGCAGGTAGGGAACCAGAACTCGGTCGATGTCCACCTTGCTTTCCCGAGAGCGCTTCCACGATGCAAAGATCATCCGCCGGACCTGCGGGTCGGCCTCCGCGTCCTGCGCGAGGAAGCGGTCGCGGGCCTGCGCTGCGGCCCGATCGTCGTTCATGTCAGGTCGGTCTGCCTTCGGCATGGGTGCGCCTCCGCCCGCTTGCCGCCGCACCCGGGCCAATGTTGCCGGGGTGCTAAGCCTATGTGTCGGCAAGGTGACCCTAGTCTCAGAATGAGACGGTTGAAAGCCTTCGTGGCCGCTGTGATGAGCCTACGCCGGACCCCCGCAGCCCACGCGGGCCTCACGGCGATGGGCAGGTCACGTCGGCTCTGCGGAGCCGACGCTCTGCCTCCCGGAACTCAAGCCCGAGGAGGGAAAACGCGATGAGCAGACAGAGTTTGAGCAAGGCCCACGAGAAGATCGCGGAACTGTCGTGGGATCCCACCTTCGCGACGCCGGCCACGCGGTTCGGCACCGACTACAAGTTCGACAAGTCGCCCAAGAAGGACCCGCTCAAACAAATCCTTCGCTCCTACTTCCCGATGGAGGAGGAGAAGGACAACCGGGTCTTCGGCGCCATGGACGGTGCTATTCGCGGAAACATGTTCCGGCAGGTGCAGGAGCGGTGGATGGAGTGGCAGAAGCTGTTCCTGTCGATCATCCCCTTCCCCGAGATCTCGGCGGCCCGCGCGATGCCGCTGGCAATCGATGCGGTTCCGAACCCGCAGATCCACAACGGGCTGGCCGTCCAGATGATCGACGAGGTGCGCCACTCGACGATCCAGATGAATCTCAAGCGCCTCTACATGAACCACTACATCGACCCGGCCGGCTTCGACATCACCGAGAAGGCGTTCGCCAACAGCTACTGCGGCACCATCGGCCGCCAGTTCGGCGAAGGCTTCATCACCGGCGACGCGATCACCGCGGCGAACGTCTACCTGACCCTGGTGGCCGAGACCGCATTCACGAACACGCTCTTCGTGGCGATGCCGTCCGAAGCCGCGGCCAACGGCGACTACCTGTTGCCGACGGTGTTCCACTCGGTACAGTCCGACGAGTCACGCCACATCAGCAACGGCTACTCGATCCTGCTGATGGCGCTGGCCGACGAGGACAACCGTCAGCTGCTCGAGCGTGACCTTCGGTACGCATGGTGGAACAACCACTGCGTCGTCGACGCCGCCATCGGGACGTTCATCGAGTACGGCACCAAGGACCGCCGCCCGGACCGCGACTCCTACGCTGAGATGTGGCGTCGCTGGATCTACGACGACTACTACCGCAGCTACCTGATCCCGCTCGAGAAGTACGGCCTGGTCATTCCGCACGACCTGGTCGAGCTCGCCTGGGACCGGATCTACAACCAGCACTACGTGCACCGGGTCGCACAGTTCTTCGCCACCGGATGGCCGGTCAACTACTGGCGCATCGACGCCATGACCGACACCGACTTCGAGTGGTTCGAGCACAAGTACCCCGGCTGGTACGACCAGTTCGGCAAGTGGTGGGAGGCCTACAACCGGCTCGCCTACCCAGGGAAGAACAAGCCGATCGCGTTCGAGAGCGTCGGGTACGAGTACCCGCACCGTTGCTGGACCTGCATGGTGCCCTGCCTCATCCGCGACGACATGGTCGTGGAGAAGGTCGACAACCAGTGGCGGACCTACTGCTCGGAGACCTGCTACTGGACGGACGCTGTGGCGTTCCGGCCGCAGTACCAGGGCAGGGACACCCCGAACATGGGCCGGCTCACGGGCAAGCGCGAGTGGGAAACCCTCTACCACGGTCAGGATCTGGCGGACATCATCGTCGACCTGGGCTATGTGCGGGACGACGGGAAGACCCTCGTCGGCCAGCCGCACCTCGACCTCAGCGACCCCAAGAAGCTGTGGACGCTCGACGACGTGAGGGGCATCGAGTTCGGCAGCCCGAACGTCACTCTCAACGAGATGACGGACGCTGAGCGGGAGGCCTGGGCCGCGTCGTACCGATCCAACCCGAACCGTACGCCGGCCGGGGTCTGAGCCGCACCACGCTCGGTCGTCAGGGTGGGGTGGTCAAGCGGGGAACCACCCCACCCAGACCCTAGGCCGATCGCACACAACACCTGTGGAAGAAGGGCAGGCAATGACCGAGACGCACAAGGTGCGCTTCGAACCGGTCGGGATCGACATCGACGTCAGCGAGGACGAGACAGTGCTCGACGCGGCGTTCCGGCAGGGCGTGATGCTCATGCACGGATGCAAGGAGGGCCAGTGCTCCGCCTGCAAGTCGTTCCTGCTCGAGGGCGATGTGCAGATGGACCGGTACTCCACCTTCGCCCT
>JAWWOL010000264.1:0-4212 GCA_033851695.1 Frankiales bacterium | reverse complement strand
CGATCGCGGCGCTGTGCAGCGCGGCCGGCCGGCCGGTGTGGGCGACCAGCAGCACCTCGCGGGTCACGACGGTCCCTCGCGCAGCGCGGTCTCCAACGCGGCCTCATCGAGCGGCCCGGCGTCGCGTCGCAACCAGAGGAAGTACTCCACGTTGCCCGATGGTCCCGGCAACGGGCTCGCGGTGACACCGGCCACGCCGAGTTGGTGCTCCGCGGCCGCCGTCGCCACGCTGCGTACGGATGCCGCCCGCAACCCGGGGTCGCGGACGACGCCACCCGCCCCGAGCTGCTCGCGGCCCACCTCGAACTGCGGCTTGACCATGAGCACGAGGTCGCCCGGTGGCAGGTGCTGCGAGCAGGCGGCGAGGGCCGGCAGCACCATCCGCAACGAGATGAACGACAGGTCCGCGACCACGAGCTCGACCTGACCGCCGATGTCCGCGGGCGCAAGGTTGCGCACGTTGGTCCGCTCCTGGACGACGACCCGCTCGTCCTGGCGCAGCCGCCAGGCCAGCTGCCCGTAACCGACGTCGACCGCCACGACCTGACGCGCGCCACGGCGCAGCAGCACGTCGGTGAAGCCGCCGGTGGAGGCACCGGCGTCGAGGCAGCGTCGCCCGGACACCGTCAGGCCGGCCGGGGCGAAGGCATCGAGCGCGCCGATCAGCTTGTGGGCCCCCCTGGAGACGTAGTCGTCCCCTTCCGCCGTGGGTTGCACGTGCAGCGCGTCGGCACCGTCGACCTGGGTGGCCGGTTTGGTGGCCCGCTGCCCGCCCACGGTCACCCGGCCCGCGTCGACCAGCTCGACGGCATGGTCGCGAGACCGGGCCATGCCCCGGCGTACGAGCTCGGCGTCCAGCCGGAGGCGTCGGCTCACCTGCCGGAGGTCCCCGTAGCCGCCTGGTCGGCCCCCGTGAGCGCATCCTGAAGGAGCCGGTGGACGTCGTCGAAGACCGTCACCTGGGCCGCCAAGGGCAGCTCGTCCAAGCCGGCCAGTCGCTGCATCGCGATGTCGACCTGGTCGTCTCCGGTCGGGCCGGGAAGGTCATCGTCCTGCACGTGCATCTCCTGCCAGAGTCGTCGAGGGACCAGCATCAGGTGCAGGCGTCGCCGGGAAGAGCTCGCCCGGCACCCCTGCCGCGAGCAGGCTCGCCTCCAGAGCCGGGTCTACCGCGACGCGAGTGACCGGCTCACCGGCGTCCAGTCCTGCCCAGGCTGCCGCAATGAGGGTACGGACGGCGTCCAGCGGGTCGGCAGGGCCGGCACCCGTCCTGGTCAGCCGGAGCGAGCCCGGCCAGGTCTCGGCCTGCCAGCCGGTGCGGCGCTGGGTGGGCAGCGTGCCGAAGTCGGCGATCGGCGTCTGCGCGGCACCGAGCGCTGCAAGGCTGGCCCCGACATAGGTGGGGCGGGCCGCGGGTGCCGCCGCCAGCAGGTCTGCCACGGTGCTGACGCCGGTGAGGACGAGCAGGCTGTCCAGCTCGGCACGGACCGCCCCGGCGATGTCGGTGTCGAGGCGGTCACCGACCATCAGCGGGTGTTGGGCGCCGCTGCGGCGGACCGCCTCGTCGACCAGGGCCCGCTCGGGCTTGCCTGCGACCACGGGCTGCCGGCCCGCGGCGGCGGCGACCGCCGCGACCAGAGTGCCGTTACCGGGCTGGAGCCCCCGCGATGTGGGCAGGGTGGCGTCGGCGTTGGTGGCCACCCAGTCCGCTCCGGCGGCGACCACGAGAGCCGCCTGCGCGAGGTCCTCGTAGCGCAGGTCCGGGGAGAAGCCCTGAACCACCATCTGCGGGGCGGGGACGGCGTCGTAGCGCTCGACGAGGACCAGGCCGACGCCGGCGACCGCGTCGCGCAGCCCGTCGCCGCCGACCACGAACACCCTGCCACCCGGTCCGAGCCGTTCGACGGCCAAGGTCGCGGCGGCATGCGCGGAGGTCACGACCTCGTCCGGCTGGGCCGGCACGCCGAGCTCGCCCAGGTGCGCGACGATCTGCTGCGGCGTTCGGGAGGCGTTGTTCGTCACGAACGCCATGCGCATCCCGGCTGCGCGGGCAGCCGCCAATGCCTCCGGGGCGCCGGCGACCGGATCGGCGCCCCGGTAGACGACTCCGTCGAGATCCAGCAGCGCCACGTCGTAGCGGGTGGACAGGGAGGCACCTTCGGCGTGCCACGGGGACCCGTCGTCGTCAACCGTGCCGGCGGGCGGTGGGGCTACGGTCATCGTCGGGCGCTCAGCGCAGCGCGGGCTCCGCGCAGGGCTGTCGCGTAGTGGGTGATGTCGGGGCGCATCGCCGCAGCGAGGGCGAGGTGCTCGACGGCCTCCTGCAGCATGCCCTCCTTGGCCGCCGCCAGGCCCATCCCGAACTGGGCGTAGTCATCCGCCGGGTTGGCCTCGATGATCATCGCGAAGCTCTCCTTGGCCTCGGCATACATCCCGGCGTCGAACTGAGCGCGGGCGAGCCCCTCCCGTACGCTCCGCGAGGCCGGCTCCGCAGCGCTGGCGTGGCTGAGCAGCTGGACCGCCGCGGCGGCGTTGCCGCCCTCGAGCAGCTCGACGCCTCGCACGTACCAGTCGTAGACCTCGCCGACGGGGAGCACATCGGCCGGGACTTCGTAGGCGACCTCCGAGGCGGACTCGTCCGCATGCTCCGACCATTCGTCGTTGCCCTGTGTCACGAGCCACCTCCTCCGCCAGTCCGATGACCGGCCCTCACGCCACGTGACCGGCAGCGCTGCCGGGCAAGCAATCACGGCGAGGCCCGCCGCACCCGCGTAGCCTTGGAGACCTCGATCTCGTGTCGACTCGTCGCGCCTGCCTCGCCTCGCCAGAACCTCCGTCGCAACGCGCCGGTCACCGCCACCATGTCACCTTCGTGCCACGAGTTCACAGTACGACGCAGACCGGCTCGCCACGCAACGCACTCGATCGTGTCGACCCCGCCTTTCCTGCCGTTGGGGCCGCCGGCACGGGAGCCGGGTCCCTCCTCACGGGGGACGATCACCCGGAACGTCGACATCAGGTCGCCGCTGGGCATCTCCCGCGTCTCGGCCGGCGCTGCGATCCGGCCGACCAGGCGCACCTCGTTGAACGGGTGTTCGGATGTCTGCCTGCCAGGTGAGGGAGCGTCCTTGTCCTCGTGGACGAGTGCGTGCTCGGTCATGCGCCACCTCCGGGTCCGTCAGCCGTCCCGCTGCCCGGGCGGCTTGACCTTCACGGTGTCCGATCCGGCCGCGGGTCGGCGAGGCCGATTGCTCGACTGTGGACAACCTGGCGACCCACTTGGGCATGGTTGTCCACAGGTTGGCCGCCGGGGTCAGCCCAGCGCGGCGAGCCGTTCCGCGGCGTCGGTCAGCTCTTCCTCGTCCACCTGCACCGCCGCGGTGAACCAGCGCCGCGCTTCGTCGGTGCGCCCCAGCGCCGCCAGCACGTCGGCGTAGGCGTAGCGCAGCCGCGCGCACCAGGGCTGCTCGACCGTCCGGTGCAGCTCCGGCACCTGCAGCATGACCGCGGCCGACTCGTCCTGCCCGAGGTCTCGGCGGGCGCCGGCGACGACGATCAGCAGCTCGATCCGGGTGGCCACGTCGAGCCGGGCGACCTGCGGGTCGTCCCACATCGCCAAGGCCCGCTCCGGCCGGCCCAGTCCGCGCTCGCAGTCGGCCATGATCGGCAGGACATCCGCTCGGCCGGTCATCCGGCGGGCCGCCCGCAGGTCTGCCAGGGCGTCGGCGAACTGTCCGGTGAGGTAGCCCGTGATCCCGACGACCTCGCGGACGCTCGCCAGCCTGGTCGCCAGTGATCGGGCGAAGACCGCGTGCCGGTGCGCAACCTCGGGCTCGTCCTCGAGGTAGTAGCCCGCGGCGGCGAGGTGGGCGCCGACCCGTTCGCTGAGTCCGGCCGGGAGACCGTTCAGCTCGCGCAGCACATCCTCATCGAGGTCGCTCGCATCGGAACCGGCCGGCAGCTCCGGCTCCACCGGCCGTGGCGGCCGGCGGTCGAGGTCGGCAGGGCGCCGGTCGCGGCCGGCATCGCGGGACCGACCGTCGCCACGGTCCGCTCCGGTGCGTGGCGGTGCGGAGCTCCGCTCGTAGGAAGCGGCGGAGCGGGTGCCTCCCCCCGCGGGACGGCCGCCGCGCTCTGCGGCCCGATCCTGCCCCGACCTGGCGGACGAAGATGCCCGCGGGGCCGGACGGTCGGAGCTGCCGGACGACCCCC
>JAWWOL010000257.1:0-12652 GCA_033851695.1 Frankiales bacterium | reverse complement strand
TTGGCCGCCACCTCAACGGTCGCCCTGGTCGGGTCCAGCGTTGCCTGCCGCGTACGGGACTCGGCCTCGGCCAACGTCTTCGGGTCCGGCGCCGCCGGGCCCGAGCTCGGGGCTACCGACACTCCGGGGGCGGGAGTCTGGGTGTCCGGGAGTAGCGCTACTGGGGCAGCGGTAGCCGGGGTGGCGAGGCTGAACGGAGTTCCCAGCTTGTGCAAGTCGGTCCAGCCGTTGCCGAACCCGAAGCCGACCGGCGCGAAGGTCCCAGCGCGCACGGTCGTCTCCATGACGGTCCCCCGCTGCGCGGGTGCGGCCACGATTTGGTGACAGCCACTGCATATGAAGGTGCCGCGAACCTGGATCACATAGCCCGGCTTCGGAAAGCCGTCGGAGGCAAAGCTGCCACTCATGGTCCCGTCTGCACCGACTACGTCGTCGACCGCGACGGCCTCCAGCTGGGTGGGGTGGTCGTCGCCGTTGCCCTTGGCCATGCTCAGCGCCAGCTCGCGCAACCGGGCATAGACCCCGGGACTGACTGGGAGTGCTGTCGCCGAAGGAGTCACAGAGCTCGGCGCCACCCGGGCGTTGTCGGCCCGGACCAGCGACGGACCGACCACGGCGGCTGCCACCAGAGCGACCACGCCGATGACAGCGCCGACGACCTGGTGCCGCCTGCGCCGCCGGGCCCGTACGACCAGGGTGTCGAAGTCCGGCACCAGCGGAGCCTCCATCCGGCGGACCTCGGCGGCGAGCAGCTCGGACAGGTCAGGCATGGTCGGTCACATCCTCGGAGAGCAGCGGCGCCAACGCCGTCCGGGCACGGGCGAGCCGGGACTTGACCGTGCCGGCCGCGATGCCCAGCTCGAGGGCAACGGCGTCCACCGACAGGTCGACGAAGTAGTGCAGGACGACCACCTGGCGCTGCCCCAGCGGGAGGGAGTGAAGCGCCCGCCGGACGTCGACCGCTTCTGGACCAGGCTCAGGACCGGGCGTCCGAGAACCGCTACGCGCCAAGGCAGCCAGCCCGTTGCGAGCCCGCCGGGACCGGTTGGACAGCAGCCGGAACGCCACCGTGCGGACCCAGGCCTCGGGGTCCTGGTAGCCGCTGACCTTGGACCAGCGCGGCAACAGCCGGACGAAGGACTCCTGCACGATCTCCTCGGCGTCGGCGCGAGACCCGGCGGCCAGGGTCAGCACACCGACCAGCCGTGCGTAGCAGCCGGCATAGAACTCCCGCGCGTCGGCGGCCCCCGCAAGGTCCTTCACACCTACTAACACCCGCCGTCGCCCGAATCGGTTCCCCTCGACCGGCTTGCGCTGCAACCCACCGATCCACGAGGGGCAGCAAGTATCCGCACAATGAAGCGGCCCCCGGTAGCGTCAGGGCGGTGATCAGCGATGCATGACGCCACCACGTTCGGGTGGATCGTGCTCGCGTACGCGGCGGTCGGGCTGGCGGCCGTGCTCTCCAACCGGCTGAGCGAGCGGCTCGCGCTGCCGACTCCGGCGTTGTTCCTCGCAGCGGCAGCGGTCACGGCCACGCTGGCGCCGAGCGTGCACCACCTTCCCCAGCAGACCGTCCAGCGCCTGGTCACCGTGGCGCTGGTCGTCATCCTGTTCGACGGAGGGCTGCACCTCGGACTGCGCAGGGTACGCGGCGCCGCGGCGCCGATCCTGCTCGCCGGCGTGCCCGGCACCTTCCTTACCGCGGTGGGCGCCGGGCTGATCGCCCACACGGTTTTCGGCTGGTCGTGGTGGGTGTCCCTGCTGCTGGGCACGGCCATCGCGCCGACAGACCCGGCGGTCGTCTTCTCCGTCCTAGGCAAGCGCGAGGTCGAGGGCCGCACCGGCACCATCCTCGAGGGCGAGTCCGGAGCCAACGACCCGGTCGGGATCGCTTTGATGGCCGGGCTTCTCAGCGCCGGCGGGGTCAGCCTCGGCGCCCTTGGCGGCGCCGCCGGCGAGTTCGCGCTGCAGATGCTCGTGGGCGCAGCAGTCGGCATCGTCGGCGGCCAGGCGCTGCTGGCCTTCATGCGCCGGGTGAGCCTGCCCAGCGAGGGCCTCTACCCGCTGCGTACCCTCGCCGGAGCGATGATCCTGTTCGGCCTGGCCAGCGTCCTGCACGGCTCCGGCTTCCTCGCCGTCTTCGTCGCAGGCATCCTGCTCGGCGACGAGGAGGCCCCGTACAAGCGGGAGGTCGAGCGGTTCCACTCCGCCCTGGCCAGCCTCGGGGAGATCGTCGCCTTCATCGTGCTCGGCCTCACCGTCGACCTCTCGACGCTGGGTCACCGCAACGTCCTGGTCCCCGGCCTCGTCCTGGCCGCGGCGCTCACCTTCGTGATCAGGCCACTGGCCATCGCCGTGTGCCTCGGCAGGGTGAGCTTGTCCGGCAACGAGCGGAGCTTCGTGCTCTGGGCAGGGCTCAAGGGCGCCGTCCCGATCCTGCTCGGCAGCTATCTCCTGGCCGCGCCCGTCCCCGACCCCCCACGGCTGTACGGCGTGGTGGTGATCGTCGTGACGTTCTCCGTCGTCGTCCAGGGCGGGCTGGTGCCCTTCGTCGCCGGGCGGCTGAAGATCCCGATGCGCGCCGTCGAGCCCGAGCCCTGGTCGCTGGGGGTCCGGCTCCAGGACCAGCCGTCGGGCGTGCGGCGCTTCACGGTCGAGCCGGGGTCGGACGTCGAGGGCCGCGCCGTCGGCGAACTCGACGATCTCTGGGTCAGCATCGTGATCCGCAACGGCGCGCTTCTTCCCGTACGCAAGGACACTCGGCTGGCCGCCGGTGATGACGTGCTCGTCCAGGCCGGAACGGGTGCCGAGGACATCGGGGCATCCTTCGCCGCGGCCGACTGCCGCGTGCCGGCGCCGCAACCGGGAACAACACCGGCCGTGGACAGCTCGCACCGCACTCCGGTCACCCCGGCCGATCTCGAGGCCGTCAAGGACAGGCTGCAGCGGTTGGCGGGGGAGGTGGCGCAGACCGAGGACCGGATCGCCGACACCTTCGAGCAGCTCGCGGCGACAGGCGGAGATCCGGACGGGCACCGCCGGCGCTTCGCGGACGAGGCCCGGCGCGCCGCGGAGGCCGAGCGGCGCAAGGCCATGGGCTCCGACCCCTCACGCAAGGATGTATGAGCAGCGCCGAGAGGCCTACTCTTGGGGCATGACCGAGGTCGAGCATCCGCCGGCGCACGGGGCCGAGCTCGCCGACGAGCGGGACCGACTGGCCGACGAGCGCGATCAACTCGCCGATGAGCGGGACCGGCTGGCCGACGAGCGGGACCGGCTGGCCGACGAGCGCGAGCGGAATGCCGACCAGCGGGACCAGCTCGCCAACGAGCACGAGCGCCTGACGGTCGTGGACCTTTCCGCTGACGGCGCCTTCCGCGGTTCGCGGCTCCGGCTGCTCGAGTCCGAGCAGACCCTCGATCACGCCGAGCGCGCCCTCGACCGTTCGCGGGCGACCCTCGCCCTGCGGCAGCTCTCGGTGGAGAGCGACGACAACTCCGTCCGGCAGCAGCAGCTCGACGTCTCCCGCGAGATGCTGCTCAGCCGAAAGGCGAAGACCGCAAACGAGGAACCGTGAGCGGCACCCTGCCGGTCGTCGTCATGGGCGCGTCCGCCGGTGGGGTGGAGGCCCTCAAGCTGCTCGTGTCCGGCCTCCCCAAAGATCTGCCGGCAGCCGTACTCGTCGTGCTCCACCTGGCCCCCGGCGGGCCGAGCGTCCTGCCGCAGATCCTCGCCCGGCACACCGACCTGGCCGTCGTCGTCGCCGAGGACGGCCAGCAGCTCAGCCCTGGCACCATCTACGTCGGGCGGCCGAACCGGCACCTCGAGCTGCACGAGCGAACCGTACGGCTCACCCAGCACCCGCCGCAGGATCACCACCGGCCCTCGATCGACAGGCTGTTCGTCTCCGCCGCGGAGAGCGCGGGCCCCCGGGCGATCGGCGTCATCCTGTCCGGGTGCCTCGATGACGGGACGCTGGGCCTGGCCGCAATCGTGCGCAACGGCGGGTCGGCGCTGGTGCAGGACCCGGAGACCGCGGCCTACCCGGACATGCCGGCGAGCGCCCTGCTCGCCATACCGGCCGCGGTACGGCTCCCGATCGACCAGCTGGCCGCTGCACTCGTCCTGCTCTGCGCCGGCACCCCGGTCACGCCCTCCGGCTAAGGTTGCACGACCTCGCGGAGTCGCGCGAGCCGTGCAGGGAGGTGCGGCATGACCGAGCCCGACAGTGCCTTCGAGGACCTGCTGCACTACTTGCGGGACAGTCGCGGCTTCGACTTCACCGGCTACAAGCGGACCAGCCTCATGCGCCGGGTCGACCGGCGGATGCAGGACGCCGACATCCCTTCGTACGAGGCCTATCTCGACCTGCTGCAGGTGCGGTCGGATGAGTTCACCGCGCTGTTCAACACCATCCTGATCAACGTCACCGACTTCTTCCGCGACCGCGAGAGCTGGGACGAGCTCCGGCAGACCGTGCTGCCGCCGATGGTCGAGCGCAGGGCCGGCGGCCCGATCCGGGTCTGGAGTGCCGGCTGCGCGACCGGCCAGGAGGCCTACACCCTGGCCATCGTGTTCGCCGAGATGCTCGGCCTCGAGGCGTTCCGCGAGCGGGTAAAGATCTACGCCACCGACGTCGACGAGGAGGCCCTGGCCGATGCCCGCCAGGCGACGTACTCCGAGCGGGACCTCTCCGGCATGCCGCCGGAGCTGCGAGAGAAGTACTTCGAGTCGAACGGGCCGCGCTCCACGTTCAGCAAGGACCTGCGCCGGGCCGTGATCTTCGGCCGCAACGACCTCGTCCAGGACGCGCCCATCTCCCGGATCGACCTGCTGGCCTGCCGCAACACCCTGATGTATTTCAACGCGGAGACCCAGGCCAAGGTCGTCAACCGGTTCCACTTCGCCCTCGCCCCGGACGGGGTGCTGTTCCTCGGCAAGGCCGAGATGTTGCTCGGCCACGGAGACCTGTTCGCCCCCCTGGATCTCAAGCGAAGGTTCTTCACCCGGGTGCCCGCGGAGAACGGCGAACGGCCGGCAGCGCACAGGCCGCAAGACAGTGACCCCGAGGCGCTGGCCCCGGTGGACGAGCTCCTCGAGACGGCGCTGGCCGCCGGGCCGCTCCCGCAGATGGTGCTCTCCACGGACGGACGGCTCGCCATCGCGAACGACGCGGCAACCAGGATGTTCGGCCTGTCGGCCCGCGACCTCGGACGCCCGTTTCATGACCTCGAGCTCTCCTACCGGCCGGTCGACCTGCGCACCGCGATTGACCAGGCGGCAACCGAGCGCCAGGACGTCTGGCTGCGTGAGGTCGAGTGGTCCCACGGACCCGGGGAGCGCGGCTGGTTCGACGTACAGGTCATCCCGCTCGGCACGGTCGACCGCGGCATCGGCATCGCCGTCCACTTCCACGACGTCACGCGGCACCGTCGGCTGCACGACGAGCTCGAGCAGACCCACCGGCACCTCGAGACCGCGTACGAGGAGCTGCAGTCGACCAACGAGGAGCTCGAGACCACCAACGAGGAGCTCCAGTCCACCGTCGAGGAGCTGGAGACCACCAACGAGGAGCTCCAGTCCACCAACGAGGAGCTCGAGACAATGAACGAGGAGCTCCAGTCGATGAACGACGAGCTGCAGTCGATGAACGAGGAGCTCCGCGACCGGACCACGGCGCTCAACGACGTCAACGGCTACTTCGACTCGGTCCTCACCAGCCTGCAGGCGGGCGTCGTCGTGGTGGACCCCGACCTGCGGGTGCTGACCTGGAACCGGCAGGCCGAGGACTTGTGGGGGCTCCGCTCGGACGAGGTCGCCGGGCAGCACCTGCTCAACCTCGACATCGGCCTGCCGGCGGATGAGATCCGGCCACTCGTCAGGGCGGCACTGGCCAACGGGGTCGATCCGCATCACGCCGATGTTGCCGCCCGCAACCGGCGCGGCCGTGACGTCATGATCCGGCTGACCTGCACGGCAATGCGCGGCGCCGCCGACGAGCCCCGCGGCGTCGTGCTCGTCATGAGCGACCTCAACCGAAAGTAACTGCCCCGATTCGGTGAGTTCCAGGGCCGTCTTTGGTTTGCCCGGGCCGACGTTTACCCGCTTTTCTCCCGTCTCATTGGGGTTGCGCATCCGGGGCAACGCGCTAATGATGAAGATGCGAAACCTCGGCGGGGTGCCGAGTTCCGCATGGGAGGTGCCGTGTCTTCCACCATCGGCGAGCTGAGTCTTGCCACCGGTGTTCCTATCGCCACGTTGCGGGATTGGGACCGCAGACACGGGCTCTCCCCCAGCCACCGCACGATCGGCAACCACCGCCGCTACACCGACGACGACGCGATGCTGGTCGTGCGCGTGCGCGACCTGGTGGCCGGCGGCGTGCGGCTGCGGGCCTCGGTTCTGCAGGCGAGGGCCGACGCGGCGGCACTCTCGGTCGGGCGGGCCGAGATCCCCGGACAGACCGACCTGGCCAAGGCCGAGGCCGACCATGCCCTGCTGCGGACGACCGCGGTGGCAACCCGTGAGGCATTCGTGGCCCGGCGCGGCGAGCTGGTTGCCGCCCGCGAGGCCCTCGTCGCCCGCCGCCAGAGCCTGGTGCAGCAACACCGCTCCACGCTGGCAGAGATCGCCGGAGAGCTGGCGGCCGAACCGCTATCCGACCCGCGCCCCTGATGGGGTGAGCCCGAGAGGGGGCACCATGAACGACCGCTTTCAGGACACCGCACAGGCAACGGAAGAGCTTCAGCACCAGACCCCCTTGCCGCCGCTGCCACGGGACGAGGTGATCCTCCCCGGTGGCCCGGGCACTGGAGCACAGCGCGAGCTCTACGGGGCCTTGATGAAGGGCTTCGGTCCGGACGAGCAGGACGACTTGGAACACATGATGATCGACAACATCGAGCGACTCCGTGAGGACGGCGACAGCTACGCGCCCTGAGCCGCGGCCGCCTCCGCCCGGCGGGCGTCACGCAGGCTGGCCACACTGATGTCCGCCAAGGCCGCGTCGACCGCGCGGGAGACGCCTGACCACGTCTCGGCCAGCCACCCGGTGGCCCCTGCCAGTTCCCGACCATTGACCGGCTGCGGCTCGGCCATGGCGTGCACGACGTCGGCGAGTGAGATCTGCTCCGCCGTACGCGCCAGCCGGTAGCCGCCGTGGCGACCCCGGCGGCTCTCGATCAGCCCACGGTTGCGCAGCTGGCGCAGGACGTGGTCGACGAACTTCACCGGCAGGCCCTCGGACTGGGCGAGGTACTCCCGGGCCAGCACCTCGTCGGGGCGGATCGCCATCGCGACCATCATCCGGATCGCGTAGTCGGCCCGTGCCGAGACCCGCAGGACCGCGCCGAGGCTCTCTGCGCCGGCGGTGGCCACCTGGCTAGGCCCTGCCGCTGGGCACTGTGACCGCGGCTCGCCGCGCGTGGACGGTCGCGCCTTCGGTGAGGGTGAGCCGCTCGGCCGTCGACCGGGTGAGCTGCACCCAGGCCTCCTGGCCCTCGATGAGCAGGTCGACCCGGATCTCGAACCCGAGCCTGACCACGCGTACGACGGTCGCCTCGACGGTGTCCGGTCCGGGCGCGGCCAGCAGGTCGATGTCGTGGGGGCGGACGACCTCTCCGCCAAGGCGGGTCACCGGTCCGAGGAAGCTCATGACGAAGTCGTTGGCGGGCGCGTCGTAGAGCTCGTCCGGCGGTCCGACCTGCTGCACGGTGCCCCCGGCGATCACCGCGATCGAGTCGGCGACCTCGAGCGCCTCCTCCTGGTCGTGCGTGACGAACAGCGTGGTCACGTGCACCTGGTCGTGCAGCCGGCGCAGCCAGCGCCGCAGCTCCTGGCGCACCTGTGCATCGAGGGCACCGAACGGCTCGTCGAGCAGCAGGACGCCCGGCTCGACGGCCAGTGCGCGGGCCAACGCCATGCGCTGCCGCTGGCCACCGGAGAGCTGCGCCGGGTAGCGGTCGGCGAACTGCTCGAGGTGGACCAGCTCGAGCAGCTCCATCACCCGCGCGCGGGCCTTGTCCTTGGGCCACTTGCGGATCTCCAGGCCGAAGGCGACGTTCTTGAACACGGTCATGTGCTTGAACGCCGCGTAGTGCTGGAAGACGAAGCCGACGTTGCGCGACTGTACGGGCGTCTCGGTGGCGTCGCTGCCGTCGATGACGACGGTGCCGGAGTCGGGCTGCTCGAGGCCGGCGATGATCCGCAACAGGGTGGACTTGCCGCCGCCACTCGGCCCGAGCAGCGCGGTGAGCGAGCCGGAGGGGATCTCGACGCTCACGTCGTCCAGCGCGACGAAGTCGCCGAAGCGCTTGGTGACGTTGCGGACGATGATGCTCATCGCTGGCCTCTCAGGCGCAGGTAGCGGGTCAGGACCAGGGCGACGACCGCGGTCATGGCGAGGGTGAACGACGCGGCATAGGCGGCCGGCTGGTCGAAGTTCTCGAAGCGTTCCTGGACGAACAACGTGGCGGTCTGCGTCTGGCCGACGATGCGGCCGGAAACCACCGCGACGGCGCCGAACTCGCCGATGCAGCGGGCGAGGCTGAGCACGACACCGTAGCCGACGGCTGCCCTGATCGCGGGCAGCGTGATCCGCCGAAAGGTCTGGAAGCCCGAAGCCCCGAGCGTGCGCGCTGCCTGCTCCTGGTCGGTGCCGATCTCCTCGAGCACGGGGGCGACAGCCCGTACCACCAGGGGAAGTGAGACGAAGACGGTCGCCAGCACCATGCCCGGGACCGCATAGATGATGCTGATGCCGCGGCGGTCCAGCCAGCCTCCGATCGGCTCGAACTTGCCGTAAACCAGGATCAGCGCCAGGCCGACAACCACTGGTGACACGGCAATCGGGAGGTCGATCGCCGCGTTGAGCAGCCGGCGACCCGGGAATTGGTGGCGCACCAGCAGGACCGATGCCGCGACCCCGAACACGGTGTTGAGGACGACGGCAAGAACGCTGACCACCGCGGTCACCTGAAACGCGTGAGCAGCCTCGGAGGTCGACAGCGCGTCGATGACCGGGGACAGGCCGTTCTCGAACGTCCGCCAGGTGACCAGCCCGAGCGGCAACAGCAGCAGCAGGGTCACGTAGGCCAGGGCGATCCAGCGCAGCGAGTGCTTAGCCACGGTTCGCTGCCAGCCGTTGCGCGATGTCGACGACCAGCAGGACCACGAGCGCGACCGCGAGGAGCAGGGTGGAGACTGCGGCCGCGTTGGTCGTGTCGTCGGACTGGATCTGGTTGTAGATCGCGACCGACGCGACCTCCGTCTTGAACGGGATGTTGCCCGAGATCAGCACGGTGGAGCCGAACTCACTGATGGCGCGGGCGAAAGCCAGGGCCGTGCCACCGAGCATCGCCGGCACCAGGTTGGGCAGGATGATCCGCCGGAACGTCGTCAGCGCACCGGCGCCGAGTGATGCTGCGGCATCCTCCATGTCGCGGTCGAGCTCGAGCAGGACCGGCTGCACCGTACGGACGACGAAGGGCAGCGTCACGAACAGCAGGGCCACCAGCACACCGCTGCGCGCGTAGGCGAGGTCGACGCCGAGCGCGCTGTTGTTGCCGTACAGGCTGAGGAGTACGAGACCCGCGACGATCGTCGGCAGCGCGAACGGCAGGTCGATGACCGTGTCGAGCATGGCCTTGCCCGGGAACTTGTCCCTGACCAGCACCCAGGCGATCAGGCTGCCCATCAGCAGGTTGATGACGGCCACGACGACGGCGAGGACGAGCGTGAGCTTGACGGCCGCCCACGACTCCGGTGCCTCGATCGCGTGGATGAAGTGCCCCCAGCCCTGCGACTGCGAGCGCCAGACGACGGCGGCCAGGGGCAGCAGGACGACGAGGCTGAGGTAGGTCGTGACCAGGCTCAGACCGCCACGTCGCGCAGCTGCGCCGCGGTTGCGTACCCGGCCGGGCTGGACGGCGCCGGCCGGGTCGTCGAGGAGCGAAAGTCCGGCAGCCACCGGCTACTTTCCTGTCGTCGAGACGCCGTTGTTCTTCTCGATCGTGGTGATGAGGCCGGTGTCGGCGTCAAAGAACTTCTTGGTGGCGGCGGTCCAGCCCCCGAGGTCGGTGATGGTGAACAGCTGGGCCGGCTTGGGGAACTTGTCCGCACCAGGTGTCGTGGGCACGATCGGCCGGTAGCCGTTGTCCTCGTAGATCTTCTGGCCGGCCTCGCTGTAGAGGAAGTCCAGGAAGGCCTTCGCCTGGGTCGGGTGGCTGCTCTTGGAGGTGATCGCGATCGGGTTCTCGATCAGGATCGTGCTGTCCGGAACGGTGTAGTCGATCGCCTGCTTGTTCTGCTGGGCGAAGATCGCCTCGTTCTCGTACGTGAGGATCGCGTCACCCTTGCCGCCGGTGAACACCTGCAGCGACGCGCGGCCACTGTCCGCCTGCACGGGCACGTTCTTGAATAGGGCCGTGAGGTAGGCCGTGGCCTGGGCCTCCGTCTTGCCCGCCTTGATCTCGGCACCGTAGGCCGCCAGGATGTTCCACCGCGCGCTGCCAGAGGAGAACGGGTTGGGCGTCAGCACCTGAACCCCCGGCTTGACCAGGTCGTCCCACGTCTTGATGTTCTTGGGGTTGCCCTTGCGGGTGGTGATGACGACGACCGAGTCGGTGATCATGCCCTTGTACTGGTTGGCGTTCCAGTCCGCGGCGACCAGGTTGGCCTTGACCAGCCGGTCGATGTCCGGCGCGAGGGAGAACGCCACGATGTCGGCAGCCTGACCGCTCGCGACCGCCCGGCTCTGGTCGCCCGAGGCACCGAACGAGGTCTTGATGTCGACGTTCTTGCCGGCCGGGGTGGCCTGGAACGCCTTGATCTCCGCGGTGTACGCGGCCTGCGGGGTGGAGTAGGCCACGAGGTTGAGCGTGACCTTGCCACCGGAGCCGCCGGTTGCGGCGGCGTCCTTGGTCCCACTGGACGAGCTGCCGCACGCGGTGAGGGCGAACAGGGCGGTGACCCCGGTCAGCAGGACGGCGTGGCGGGCGACGGTGCGGCTCATCGGCGGATGCGCTCCTCGGTCTGCGATGTGTACGTTCCCGGTAAAGCCTACGAATCTGGTTAAGTTTGTCAAACTCGCGAGGCCCTGGCAGGGTCGGAGCCATGTCCCTGCAGGCGCACTGGTTCCTGCCCACCGCCGGCGACAGCCGCGACGTCTCCGGCGGCGGGATCAGCAAGACGATCAGCAACAGTGACAGCACCTGGCGAGCTCCCGACATCGACTACCTCGCCCAGGTCGCCCGTGCGGCCGAGCAGGCGGGCTTCACGGCCGTGCTCACGCCGACCGGGACCTGGTGCGAGGACGCGTGGCTGACGACCGCGGCGCTGACCCGTGAGACGACTCGGCTGAAGTTCCTCGTCGCGTTCCGTCCCGGCGCTGTGTCGCCGACGCTGGCTGCGCAGATGGCGGCGACCTACCAACGGATCTCGGGCGGCCGGCTGCTGCTCAACGTTGTCACGGGCGGCGACCCGACCGAGCAGCAACGCTTCGGGGACTGGCTCTCCCACGACGAGCGCTACGCGCGTACGGGCGAGTTCCTCTCGATCCTCCGCGGCGCGTGGAGCGGAACCCCGTACGACTTCGCCGGGGAGCATTACACGACCGCGGGGGCCACCGTCTCGGTGCCGCCCGACCCGATCCCCGCGGTCTTCTTCGGCGGGGCGTCGCCTGCTGCGCTGGACATCGCGGCCCGGCACGCGGACGTCTACCTCACCTGGGGCGAGCCCCCGGCTGCGGTGGCGGAGCGAATCGCCGAGGTGCGCCGGCTGGCCGAGCTGCAGGGTCGCGAGGTGACGTTCGGTATCCGGATGCATGTCATCACCAGGGACACCGCTGCCGAGGCCTGGGCGCGGGCGGACCAGCTGCTGGCCAGGATGGATCCAGCGGCGATCGCCTCGGCGCAGGCGTCCTTCGCGCGCGCCGACTCGGTCGGACAGCAGCGGATGTCTGCCCTGCACAGCGGCAGCACCTCAGACCTCGAGATCTATCCCAACGTGTGGGCGGGGGTCGGGCTGATCCGCGGCGGCGCGGGCACTGCCCTGGTCGGTTCGCACGAGCAGGTCGCCGAGCGCATCGAGGAGTACCACGCGCTGGGCCTCGACCACTTCATCCTCTCCGGGCAACCTCACCTGGAAGAGGCCTATCAGTTCGGAGAGGGCGTGCTTCCCTTGCTGCGTCGACTAAGTGCTCCGCCCGCCCTGGTCGGTGGATCATGAGCGGCGTGGTGCTGCTCGATGGCAACCCGCGAGCCGAGTCCCGTACGGTGGGGGTCGCCCGCCAGGTGGCGTCGGCGATCGCCGCCACCGTCGACCTGCCTCTGGGCGGTGAGGTGACGTTGTCGGCGCTGCTGCCGGCGTTGGCTTCGACCTCGTCCGACGCCGCGGCTGCCGTCGACGCCGCACTGAAGCAGACAACGGAGGCAGAGGTCCTCGTCGTCGCCACGCCGCTCTACAAGGCGACCTACACGGGCTTGCTCAAGCTGTTCATCGACCGCTTCCCGCGGGCGGCGCTCGCGGACACCGTCGCGGTGCCCCTGGTGACGGCCGGGTTCGCCGGCCAGCTGCTGGCGGCCGAGGTGCACCTGCGACCCCTGCTGATCGAGGTCGGCGCGCTCGTGCCGACGCGGGCGTTCGTCCTCAC
>JAWWOL010000412.1:0-3566 GCA_033851695.1 Frankiales bacterium | reverse complement strand
GGGTCCAGCCCGAGGAACTCCGCAATCTGCTCCACGACCACGTCGTGCACCAGGTCGGCGAGGTCGAGCGGGTTGCGGGAACGCAGCTCCATCGGCCGCCGGTAGACGATGATCCGCGGCGGCTGCTTCCGGTCGCCCGGGTCGATCCGGCCCAGGGGCACGTCGTCCACGCCGCCCTCGACCGCCGGTGCCCCGTCCTCGAGCGGTGGCGGCACGTCCTCGACGCCGAACTCGACCCCGTCCAGCTCGGCCTTCCAGTGCCGCTCGACGTGCTCGACCGCGTCCAGGACCAGGTCGTCGAAGATCTCGCTGCGGGAGCGTGCCGCCGGCAGAGCGGGAGGCATCAGCGGGCTGCGCAGCCCACGCCCGTGCCGGTCCCTGGCCACGCCGTTACGGGTCGGCTGCTCGCTCACGCGCGAAAGCGTAGCCCGCGGCGCGGCGACACGATCACGGTTGGGCTCTCGGTGATGGCGACCGGCCCCCGTACCGACTAGGTTTCGACCTTGTGAGCCCGATCCGGCGTTGTTCCCGTACGGCCTGCGGCAAGGCGGCCGTGGCGACGCTGACCTACGTCTATGCCGACTCGACCGCCGTCGTCGGGCCGCTCGCCGCCTACGCCGAGCCGCACTGCTACGACCTGTGCTTCGAGCACGCCCACCGGCTCACCGCTCCGCGCGGCTGGGAAGTGGTCCGGCTCGAGGTCGACGAGTACGCGATGGCACGCTCGATCGACGATCTCGAGGCGCTCGCCGACGCCGTCCGTGAGGCGGGTCGCCCGCCGGTCGACCCGCGGCCCCTGCCGCAGAGCCCGCCAGCCATGCCCGGGATGCCGGGGGCGCAGGGCCGGCGGGGCCACCTGCGGGTGCTGCGCACGCCCTGACGGGTCAGTAGCCGACCAGCCGGGCCGCCTCGCTCGTGATCTGCGCTGCTGCGGGCAACCACGCATCCTCCAGCTGGCTCGAGTAAGGCACCGGCGTCGCGTCGCTGGCGATCAACACCGGCGGTGCGTCGAGCAGCTCGAAGTGCTGCGTCGTGACGGCGGAGATCAGCGTCGCGCCCCATCCACCGTCCGGCGGACCCTCTTGCACGACGACCAGTCGAGAGGTCTTGCGCAGCGACGTGACGACGGTCGCGAGGTCGAACGGCACCAAGGTGCGGGGGTCGATCACTTCGGCCGAGATGCCTTGTGCAGCAAGGGATGCAGCCGCCTCCACCGCGCGGTGCCGCATCTGTTGCGTCGCCACGACAGTGACGTCCGAGCCCTCGCGTACGACCGCCGCGACCCCGAGTGGGACGAGGAAGCTGTCATCGGGCTCGGCCGGCACCCTGCCCTTCAACGCGAACAGGTTCTTGTGCTCGAAGAACAGCACCGGGTCGTTGTCGCGGATGGCTGACCGCAGCAGCCCGTACAGGTCCTCGACGGTGCCCGGGACGACGATCTTGAGGCCGGGGACGTTGAGGAACCAGTTCTCCGCCGCCTGAGAGTGCTGCGGCCCGAAGCCGGCGCCGGCCCCGTTGGCCATCCGGATCGTGACCGGCACCGTGGCCTGGCCGCCGCTGGTGTAGCGGTACTTCGCGAGCGTGTTGACCAGCTGGTCGAAGCAGACTCCGGCGAAGTCGGCGAACATGATCTCGGCGACCGGCCGCAGGCCCATCAGCGCCGCACCGACGGCCGTGCCGACGATGGCCTGCTCGGAGATCGGCGTGTCGCGGACGCGATCACCGAAGCGCTCCTTGAGCCCTTCGGTCGACGTGAACGCTCCGCCGGCGGTGCCGACGTCCTCGCCGAGGAAGACGACGGTGGGGTCCGTCGCCAGCTCGTCGGCGAGCGCGCGCGCGATCACCTTGCGGTAGTTGATCTCCACCAGGCGGGGAGTCTCGAGCAGCGTGGTCATGAGGTCACCCAGACATCGTCGAAACGGCTCTGAGCCGAGGGTTCGTCCCAGGACAGTGCACGGTCGGCTGCCGCGCGGACCCGCGTCGTTACGTCGGCAGCGAGCGCGGTGAGCTCGCTCTCGCCGACGCCGAGATCGCGCAGGTGCGCCTCGGCGAGCAGGATCGGGTCGCGTGCCAGCCAGGCATCCAACTCACCGGCCGGCCGATACTTCGCTGGGTCGGACCGGGAATGCCCCGACTGCCGATAGGTCATGGCCTCGATCAGGGTCGGGCCCTCGCCCTCCCGCGCCCGCCGCACCGCCGTACGGGCAACCTCGAGTACGGCCAGCACGTCGTTGCCGTCAACCCGGATGCCGGGCATGCCGTAACCGGCCGCGCGCTCGCTCAGGTTGGTGTTGACGGTGGTCGTGCCGATGGGGGAGTACTCGCCGTAGAGGTTGTTCTCCAGCACGAACAGCACCGGCAGCCGCCAGATCGCGGCCAGGTTCATCGTCTCGTGGAAGGTGCCGATGTTCGAGGCGCCGTCGCCGAAGAAGGTCGCGCTGACCGCGCCCGTACCCAGCAGCTGGGCGGCCCAGCCGGCTCCGGCGCTGATCGGCAGGTGCGCCCCGACGATGGCGAACGAGCCCAGCGCCCCCATGCTGAGGTCGGTCAGGTGCATTGAGCCGCCCTTGCCGCCGCATAGACCACCTGCCTTGCCGAGGATCTCGCCGAACGAGCGGTCGAGCGGCGCCCCCTGGGCGAGCACCGTGCCGTGGCCGCGGTAGGTGCACGTCGTGGTGTCGCCGACGCGCAGCGCGGAGGTGACGCCGACCGCGACGGCCTCCTGCCCCTGGTAGAGGTGAGTGCTGCCGCGAACCACGGCGCGGGTGAACCAGTCCTGGACGATGTCCTCGAAGATCCGGATCTCCCGCATCCGGCGGAGCAGGTCGATCAGCTCGGCGCGAGTGGCGGTCGGGGCGGTAACTGCGGTCACGTACGGTCTCCTGAGGGTGTGGTGGACAGCTTCGGCGGCGGGCTGCAGCTGCCGGCTGAGGTGAAGGTTGTGGGCAGGGTCACCGTCTCCGCGGCGCCGCCGTTCAGCCGGTCGAGCAGCATCCCGGCAGCGACCTTGCCCATCTCGTACGGGTCGCGGCTGATCATCGACAGTGTCGGGGTGAAGAACTTCGCGAGCGGCACGTCGTCGCAGGTGACCAGCGAGATGTCGCGGGGGACCCGCAGCTTCAGGTCCCCCAGCGCACCGAGCACCCCGACCAGGATCTGGTTGCCGCCGGCGATGATCGCGGTCGGCGGGCGGCGACCGAGCAGCAGCTCGCGGGTGGCGGCGGCGCCGTGCGTCTCGGTGAAGGCACCGGAGCGCACCTGCGCGATCACGCCTGGGTGGCGCTCGATGGTCTCCTCGAGGGCGTTGATCCGTTCCCTCGTGGGCCGCACGTGGGGGGAGCCGGCGACAAGGGCGATCCGCCGGTGACCCAAGCCGACCAGGTGCTCGACGGCCTGGGAGATGCCGGCGGCGTGGTCGGAGAGCAGCGCGCTGGCCGGCTCGTCGAGGTCGAGCTCGCGGTCGATGAGCACGCACGGGGTGGTCGTCCGGCGCAGCGCCTCGACGGTGTCCTTGCTGGTCTCGTCCGACACCGACAGCAGCAGGCCGTCGACCCGGCGTTGCTGGA
>JAWWOL010000382.1:0-8301 GCA_033851695.1 Frankiales bacterium | reverse complement strand
GAGGTCTACTCCTACTGGCGCCGCCTGGAGCATCTCCCCGATTTCATGGCGCACGTCGAGGACGTCCGCTGGCTGAGCGACACCCGGAGCCACTGGCGGGTCACGGCGCCGTTCGGCCGGACGGTGGAGTGGGACGCCGAGATCACGGAAGACCTGCCCGGCCAGTTGCTGGCCTGGCGGTCACTCGAGGGCGCCGACGTGGCCAACGCCGGCATGGTCCGGTTCTCCCCGGCCCCGAAGGACCAGGGGACCGAGGTGCGCGTGACCATCAGCTACACGGTCCCCGGCGGCAAGCTGGCCGAAGCCCTGGCCCGCTGGGCAGGTGAGGACCCGCACCAGCAGCTCGACGACGACCTCCGCCGGTTCAAGCAGGTGATGGAGACCGGTGAGGTCGTCCGGTCGGAGGGCGCTCCCTGGGGCAAGCGGGCCCGGCAGGAGTTTCCGCAGCACGCGGCGCAGCCCTTGTCCGAGCAGGAGCTGATCGACCTCACGCAGGAAGAGGTGCACGCATGAAGGCCAACTGCTGGATGGGTGTCAACCGGGTCGAGGTCCAGGAGGTCCCGGACCCCAAGATGCTCAACAGCCGCGACGCCATCGTGAAGATCACGTCGACCGCCATCTGCGGCTCCGACCTGCACCTGCTCGACGGCTACGTCCCGACCATGCAGTCCGGCGACGTCATGGGACACGAGTTCATGGGCGAGGTGGTCGAGGTCGCCAAGGGCGTCGACCCCTCGAAGCTCAGGGTCGGCGACCGGGTCGTCGTACCCTTCCCGATCGCCTGCGGGGCCTGCGCGCAGTGCCGGCGAGGCCTCTACTCCGCCTGTGAGAACAGCAACCCCAACGCCGGGCTGTCCGAGAAGATGTTCGGCCACGCCACCGCCGGCATCTTCGGTTACTCCCACCTGACCGGCGGGTTCGCCGGCGGCCAGGCACAGTACGCCCGGGTCCCGTTCGCCGACGTCGGCCCGCTGAAGATCGAGTCCGATCTCAGCGACGACCAGGTCCTGTTCCTCTCCGACATCCTGCCCACCGGCTACATGGGAGCGGAGATGTGCGAGATCGAGCCAGGTGAGATCGTCGCGGTCTGGGGTGCGGGTCCGGTGGGCCAGTTCGCGATGGACAGCGCCCGCGTCCTCGGCGCAGAGCAGGTGATCGCGATCGACAAGGAGCCGTACCGTCTGCAGCTGGCCGCCGCCGCGGGCCACTCGACGCTCAACTTCGAGGAAGTAGACGTCCGGTCCGAGCTGCTCGCGCTCACCGCCGGCCGCGGACCGGACAAGTGCATCGACGCCGTGGGCATGGAGGCAACGCACGGCAGCGCGCACGTCAGCGTCTACGACCGGGTGAAGCAGGCCGCCCGCCAGGAGACCGAGCGGCCGCATGCGCTGCGGCAGGCGATCATGTCGTGCCGCAGCGGAGGCATCGTCTCGGTCATCGGCGTCTATGGCGGGTTCATGGACAAGTTCCCGGCCGGCGCCTGGATGAACCGCGGGCTCACGCTGCGGACCGGCCAGTGCCATGTCCAGAAGTACATGAAGCCGCTGCTCGGACGGATCGAGAACGGCGAGATCGACCCCACCCGCGTCATCACCCACCGCCTGCCGTTGCAGGAGGCGCCGCACGGCTACGAGATCTTCAAGAACAAGCAGGACAACTGCGAGAAGGTCGTGCTCCAGCCTCAGTAGGCCCGGCCGAAGATGACCCGCTTGCCGTAGGCGGACGGCTCGCCGCAACGCACGCAGACCCCGGTCTCCTCGGGCCCATCCGTCGGGATGTTGCGCGGCGTCGCCTGGGTCAGCGCCTTGATGTCGTCCTCGCACTCCGGCCGCCCGCAGTGGAACGCCACCGCCCAGCCGGTCGAGACCGCTGCCACGAACGCGTCCCAGTCGTCGACAACAACGGTGTTGTCGTCACGGAACTGCGAGGCCCGCGCCAGCAGGAAGTCCTGGTAGTCATCAAGGATCCCCGGCAGCTCGGCCACGACCTTGTCCAGTGGCAGCTGCTGCTTGCCCTCGTCGGGGTCAGCGGTCAACCGCTTGGCCATCGTGACGATGCCGGCCTCGAGGTCGCGCGGCCCGAGCTCGAGTCGCAGCGGGACGCCCTTCATCTCCCAGTCGTTGAACTTGAACCCGGGCGACACCTGCGGCCGGTCGTCGACGTGCACCCGCATGCCGGCCGCCTTGATGGCGGCGGCGAGCTCGTGCGCGGCGGCGGCGGCGGCCTCACCGCCCTCCCCACGGCCGATCGGCACGATGACCACCTGGTAAGGCGCCAGCTTCGGCGGCAGCACGAGGCCCTTGTCGTCCCCGTGGGTCATGATGACCGCGCCGATCATCCGCGTGCTCATGCCCCACGACGTCGTGTAGCAGAGCTGCTCGGCGCCGGTCGCATCGGTGTACTTGATGCCGAACGCCTTGGCGAAGTTGGTCCCGAGGTAGTGCGAGGTGCCGGCCTGCAGGGCTCGGCCGTCGCGCATCATCCCCTCGATCGAGAACGTCCGCACGGCGCCGGCGAACCGCTCACCGGGGGTCTTTTCCCCTGGTATGACGGGGATCGCGGCGACGTCACGGGCCACAGCCTGGTAGAAGTCCAGCGCCAGCATGGTCTCACGCATGGCGTCGGCCTCGTCGGCGTGCGCCGTGTGGCCCTCCTGCCAGAGGAACTCGGTGGTGCGCAGGAACATCCGCGGCCGCAGCTCCCAGCGCACCACGTTGGCCCACTGGTTGAGCAGCAGCGGCAGGTCACGGTGGCTGGAGATCCACTTGGCCATGAACTCGCCGATGACCGTTTCGGACGTCGGCCGTACGACCAGCGGTTCCTCGAGCTGCTTGCCGCCCGCGTGCGTGACGACGGCGAGCTCAGGCGCGAAGCCCTCGACGTGCTCGGCCTCGCGCTTGAGGTAGGACTCGGGGATGAACAGCGGGAAGTAGGCGTTCTGGTGCCCGGTGTCCTTGATCCGCCCGTCGAGGTCGGCCTGGATCAGCTCCCAGATCCGGTAGCCGTACGGCCGGATGACCATGGTGCCCTTGGCGGGTCCACGGTCGACCAGCTCGGCCCGGATGACCAGGTCGTTGTACCAGCCGCTGAAGTCCTCGGACTGCGGGACCACTGCCTTCTCATCACGCTGCTTCGCCACCGCGCAAGGTTACCGGGTGTCGACCGGGAGGCCGGCTGCCTGCCAGGCGCGGAAGCCGCCGACCAGGTCGGTCGCCCGCCACAGGCCGAGGTCCTGCAGCGAAGCGGCGGCCAGCGACGAGGTGTAGCCCTCGTTGCAGAACACGATCACCGGCAGGTCGTACGCCGCCTGCGGCAGGCGGGCGTCGCTGGCCGGGTCCAACCGCCACTCCAGCACGTTGCGCTCGATGACCAGCGCCCCGGGGATGATGCCTTCGAGTCGCTGGTTGACCTCAGGCCGGATGTCGACGAGCAGCGCGCCGCCGACGGAAGCTGCCCACGCCTCGTCCGGGTCCAGCCGGTCCAGCCGCGATCGGGCATCGGCCAGGACGGACGCGATCGTACGGGGACTGCCCGTGGTCGCGGTCATTTGTTCGACTCCGGCTCGCGGCCGGTGACCGTGTGCGTCGGAACCAGCGAGCCGCCGTCCTGACGGTAGTAGGTCATCGACGTCAGCGGCGGCGAGTAGGCGTGGATGCTGACGGCCGGCAAGGCCTGGACGTTGCGGACGTCGTGGACCACGCCGGGCGCGACCCACTGGGTACGGCCCGGCCGCAGGTCGGTCGCCGACAGCGCGCCGGCCTCGAGCCGTACCTCCTCGAGCGCGCCCTGCACCACCGTGAACGCAGCGGTCGAGCCACCGTGGTCGTGCAGCTCGGTGGTCTGGTCCTGCAGCCAGCTCAGCAGCCAGACGTCGTGGGTGTCGTCGCCGTGCAGCTGGGTCCACCAGCGGCTCTCGGCGGTGAAGCGGACCTGAGGCAGCCACAGGTCGATCTGGTCGGCGTAGGAGCGGACGACCTCGACGAGCTCCGGCAGCTCGAGGCGGTCAAGGGTGGGCACAGTCATCGGAGTCAACCAAGTCGGCAGGTGGGCGGACGCGGGGGAGGGAGGAGCCGGCGTCAGCGACAGGCCTGGTCGAACTGGTCACCGCGTCGGCCGGCCCAGAAGGGCTCGAGGCACACTCGCTGCGGCGTCATGTTGTCTAGTAAACAGGTAGGAATGGTTTCTGACAAGGTCAATCGGTTGACTCGGCCAGCTCCATCCACGCTTCCTCGGCCACCGTGCGCTCGGCCCGCAGGGTCCGGAGCTGGGCATCAAGCGCCGTGACCGCGGCGAAGTCGCTTGCCTGGGCGGCCATCTTGGCGTGCAGGGCGGCCTCGTCCTTGTCGAACTTCTGGATCTGCCGCTCCAGCCGGGACATCTCCTTGCGGGCGGCCCGAGTGTCCCCCGCCGGCTTCGCCGGGGCGGCTGCCTTGGCTCCCGGACCAGCAGCGGCCCGTACGGCCTGGCGGCGCTCGAGGTAGTCCTCGACCCCGCCGGGCAGCTCGACCAGGTGGCCGTCGCCGAGCAGCGCGACCGTACGGTCGGTGACCCGCTCGAGGAAGTAGCGGTCGTGGGAGACGACCAGCAGCACGCCGGGCCACGAGTCGAGCAGGTCCTCGAGCGCGGTCAGCGTGTCGATGTCGAGGTCGTTGGTGGGCTCGTCGAGCATCAGCACGTTGGGCTCGGTCAGCAGCAGCCGCATCAGCTGGAGCCGGCGCCGCTCGCCGCCGGAGAGCTCGCCGACCCGGGTCCACTGCCGCTGCCCGGTGAAGCCGAACCGCTCGAGCAGCTGTGAGGCCGTCATCTGCCGGCCCTTGCCGAGCTCGATGACCTTGGCCACGTCCTCGACCGCCTCGAGGACCCGCAACGAGGGATCGAGCTCGGTGACCTCCTGCGAGAGGTAGGCCAGCTTGACCGTCTGGCCGACCTTGACCACGCCGGAGTCGGGTGCGCGCGATCCCTCGAGCAGCCGCAGCAGCGTCGTCTTGCCTGCACCGTTGACCCCGACGACGCCGAACCGGTCGCCGGGGCCGACCCGCCAGGTGACGTGGTCGAGCAGCGTGCGCCCCCCGGGGATGGCCACCGTGACGTCCTCGGCGTCATAGACGGTCTTGCCCAGCCGGGCCATCGCGAACTTCTGCAGCTCGACGCTGTCCCGCGCCGGGGGCTCGTCCGCGATCAGCGCGTTGGCCGCGTCGATCCGGAACCGGGGCTTGGAGGTGCGGGCGGGCGGGCCGCGTCGCAGCCAGGCCAGCTCCTTGCGCATGAGGTTCTGCCGGCGGTCCTCGTTGACGGAGGCGATCCGGTCGCGTTCGGCCCGGGCGAGCACGTAGGCGGAGTAGCCGCCCTCGTAGGAGTTGACCGCCCCGTCCACGACCTCCCAGGTGGTGTCGCAGACCTCGTCGAGGAACCAGCGGTCGTGGGTCACGACCACCAGCGAGCCCCGCCAGGTCTTGAGATGGCTTGCCAGCCAGGCGATCCCCTCGACGTCGAGGTGGTTGGTCGGCTCGTCCAGGATCAGCAGGCCCGGTTGCGACACCAGCATCGAGGCCAGCGCAGCGCGGCGGCGCTCGCCGCCGGAGAGCGTGTCGACGACCGACTCGAGGCCGTTCGGCAGGTCGAGAAGCCCCAGCCCTTCGACGATCCCGCGCAGAGCGGCATCGGCTGCCCACTCGTGCTCCGCCATCTCGCCGAGGACGACCGACCGCACGGTGGCACCCCTGGGCAGCGGCGCCTGTTGGGAGAGCAGTGCCACCTGGAGGCCGCCGGTGTGCGTGACCCGGCCGGCGTCGGGCTGCTCGACCTGCGCCAGAAGCCTTACCAGGGTGGTCTTTCCGCCTCCGTTGCGCCCGACGACGCCGATCCGGGAGCGCTCATCGATGCCGAGCGACACGGCGTCGAGCAGGGTGCGGGTCCCGTACGACTTGGTCACCTGCTCGAGGTTGACGAGGTTGGCCATCAGATCTCCGTCGCGACGATGCGGGCGCCGTGGACAGGTCCATGGGCAGTGCGGACCGCACGGCAGACGCCGGCGGCGGACAGGGAGGCAGCGAGGCTCAACGCATCAGCGGCCGATGGGACCAGGAAAGCACACGTCGGTCCGGACCCGGAGACGACCGACCCCAGCGCGCCCAGCTCGCGGCCGGCCTCCAGGGTGCGGCGCAACCCCGGGCGGAGCCGGATCGCGGCTACCTGGAGGTCGTTGACGAGCGCTGCTCCGAGCGCCTTGGCGTTCCCGCTGCGCAGCGCCGCGAAGACGGCATCCGGCGAGGGTACGGGCCGGGGGTCGGCGTTCGCCCGCCAGGCGTCAAGCTCGGCGTAGACGGCCGGCGTCGGCAGGCCGCCGTCGGCGAGGGCGAACACCCAGTGGTAGTCGCCGCGGGCCAGCACCGAGCTCAGCCGGTCGCCGCGGCCGACGCCCAGCGCCGTCCCCCCGTGCAGGGCGAACGGCACGTCGCTGCCCAGCTCTGCGGCCAGCTCGTCCAATGCCTCGCGGGTCAGCCCGGCGCTCCACAGCGCGTCCAGTGCGACCAGGGTGCCGGCGGCATCGGCGCTGCCACCCGCCATGCCGCCGGCCACCGGGATGCCCTTGTGCAACGCGAGGTGGACGTCCGGCTCGATGCCCAGCCGCTCCCCCAGCAGCCGCGCGGCCCGTACGGCCAGGTTGGTGTCGTCCAGGGGTACGACGCCGTCCGAGCCCTCTCCGGTGATGGTGACGCTGAGGCCGTCGGACTCCCGGACGGTGACCTCGTCGAACAGCGAGACAGCGTGGAAGACCGTGGTCAGCTCGTGGAAGCCGTCCTCACGCAGCAGCCCGCAACCCAGGAAGAGGTTGACCTTGCCCGGCACCCGTACCGTGACGGTCGTGTCGGCGGTCGGTACGGCGAACAGGTCTGCTCCTCGGGGCATCGGCGGCGGGCTCCGGACGAGAGGACCCGGGGTCGATGCTACGCAGCCGGGATCAGGTGACCATCACGCCGTAGACGCGCGCCGCACTGGTCCACACCACCGCACCGGACGCGCAGTGCGGCGCGATCCCGGCCAGCACCGGAGCAGCGGTCGTATCGTTGCGGACGAGGTGGCGGACCCACGTACCCGCGAACAGGGTGTCCACGTAAAGTCGGCCCCTCACTTCACTGTCGGCCTGGAAGCCCACGTAGAGCCGACCGCAGCTCAGGGCCAGCCGCGGGTTGCTGACCGGCGCACTGCCCGGGGCCTGGGGCGGGGCGAGCTCGTGCAACGCCACCGGACCAGATGCGCCGGCGGTGGTGGCCAGCCTGACCGTGCGCCCGTGCATCCAGGCGAGATAGCTGAACGACCCCGACTTGATGAGGTTTGCCGCCGGGTTCTCGACGCCGGAGTCGATCTCTCGCGCCGTGAACCGCCGGGTGCCGTGACCGAGCATGAGGTGGTAGCCGGTGGCGGTGTGCCGGGAGAACGCGAGCACGTAGTCCGAGCCGGTCGCGGCCGGCGCGAGGGACGGCGCGCTGTCGTCGACCCCGGCGCCGGCCGGCAGGATCCGGTCCTTGGGCGAGGTGACGTAGTTGCGAGAGCCGGCGGCGTGCAAGCCGAACCCGCCCGAAGCCTTCGGCTCGGTCCAGACGGCGAACCAGAAGCCGCCCCGAGCGGCGATCGAACCCTCGAGGCCGCCGCCAACCGCTGCGGAGAGCAGGTTCCCGGGCGTGAACACACCGTCGTGGCCGACCTTGGTCACCCGTACGCCGTCCGTCGCCCGGTAGAGGAGGTAGGTCGCCTGCGCATCCTGGGTGGTGGCGAGGACCATCCCGCGGTAGGGAGTCGGCACCGTCTGCCAGCCGCCGGGAGCGATCCGGTTGGTCACGTAGTCGATGACGTCGCTGCCGCAGCCGGTCTCGACGAAGCCACGCACCTGGCCGTCCGGTGCCGGGCTGACGCTGGCGGTGGGCGTGGTCGTACACGTGGTGGTGACCAGGACCACCGTGCCGACCGCGGCCGCAGCCGGAAGGGCTGCCATGGCGACGGTCCCTCCGGCGCAGACCAGGCTCAACAACGCAGCCGAGCGTCGGGACAGGGTGCGGAGCTTCATCAGGTGCCTCCCCGAGAGATGTAGGGCTCCGTTGTCCCGCGCCGAAGGCGTGGCTGTCTAGGTGCGGCCGGCCGTCCTGGCCTCCGCGATCCTCGCGAACTCCGCGACGGTGAGCGTCTCTCCGCGTGCCGTGGGGTCGACCCCCGCCGTGCGCAGCGCCGACTCGGCCAGCATCGGCGAGCCCGCCCAGCCGGTCAGCGCCCCGCGCAGGGCCTTGCGCCGCTGGGCGAAGGCCG
>JAWWOL010000242.1:0-8830 GCA_033851695.1 Frankiales bacterium | reverse complement strand
GCGACGTCCAGTGCCACCGGTGCCGCGTCAGCGGCCGCCACGGCGGCTGCGGCGGCCAGTGGTTCGGCCGGGAGTACGGCCGCCGCGGTCACGATCGCGACCAAGACCGGCTCGCTCGGTACGTACCTCGTCGACCAGGCCGGTCGCACGCTGTACCTGTGGGTCGCTGACACGGGGAGCACCTCGACCTGTTCCGGTAGCTGCGCGAAGTTCTGGCCGCCGCTGACCGGAACCGCAACACCGGCCGGTTCGGCGTCGAAGGCGGCACTGGCAACCAGCACACGCAGCGACGGAAGCAAGCAGGTGACCTACGACGGCCACCCGCTCTACTACTTCGCCGGCGACAAGTCACCGGGTGACACGACCGGACAGGGCAGCGCCGCCTTCGGCGCCAAGTGGTGGGTTGTCGGTGTCGACGGCAAGGCGATCACCGGCGCCGGGGGAGCTTCCAGCTCGAGTAGCTCGACCCCTGGCTCGAAGTACTGACGCCGAGTTTTCGGCCCGCTCGCCCGCCCCATCACGGCTCGGGGTCCACCGAGGTCGAGCCCCTGGCCTGCCCAACCCGGGGCGCCGCCTTGGGCTAGGGCTGATCGGCTGTGGCGTGGTCCAGGTTGACCGGCGCGGCCGCCTCATTGCCGCCGGGCTCGGCAACCGGCGCGGGTCGGTGCTTGGCCGACTCGATGATCAGGGTTGAGCCAACCGCCCCTGCGCCCACAACCGCGAGCGCCCAGGCCGGACCCTTCCTCTCGATGCCGAGCAGATGGTCCAGCGACAACTCGCCGGGACCTGCCTCGACCAGCGCGGCGACCGCAGCGATCAGGACGAGGTTGTATTCGTACCCGCCGTTCGACACCCACGGCCCCTTGGACAGGTGCACCTTACGGATCGCCACGATCATGGTGCCGATCAGGCTGGAAGCGGCGAGCGGGGTGGCCAAACCCAGGGCCAGCAGCGTGCCACCGATGGTCTCCGCGGCCCCCGCTGCCACCGCATGGGGCTTGGCCGGCCGCAGCTCGAGGGCCTGCATGAAGCCGGCCGTGCCCTGCAGGCCCGGGCCGTCGAACCAGCCGAACAGCTTCTGAGTGCCGTGGCCGACGAACAGGCCACCGATCACGGTGCGCGCGGCGAGGCGGGCGATGTGCATGGCAACCTCCGGTGGTGCTGCGGGTAACGGGATCCCCTTCGACCTGCCCAAAACCTTGCGTTCGCAACCAATTGGGGTAGGTAGCACCGGAGCGGGGAACGAGAACTGCATGGCAGACACGGCAACCACGGACGTCTCCCCGAGCACCGACTACAGCCGGGACCTGAACTACATCACCACCCGGGTCACGCAGGACGCGAGGGACGGCTACCCGGTGGAAGCGGGGCGCTACCGGTTGGTCGTGGCGCGTGCCTGCCCCTGGGCCAACCGGGCGATCATCGTCCGCCGGCTGCTCGGTCTCGAAGCTGCGCTGTCGATGGGCATCTGCGGGCCGACCCATGACAAGCGGAGCTGGACGTTCGACCTCGATCCGGGTGGTCGCGATCCCGTACTCGGCATCGAACGGCTCCAGCAGGCCTACTTCGCCCGCTTCCCGGACTACGAACGCGGCATCACCGTGCCGGCCATCGTGGACATCCCCACCGGCCAGGTCGTGACCAACGACTTCGGCCAGATCACCCTGGACCTGTCCACGCAGTGGCGCGACCATCACCGCCCGGGTGCGCCCGACCTCTACCCCGAGCAGCTGCGCGACGAGATCGACAGCGTCAACACGTGGATCTTCCGAGACGTCAACAACGGCGTTTACCGGGCGGGCTTCGCCGGCAGCCAGCAGTCGTACGACAAGGCGTACACCCGGCTGTTCGCTGCTCTCGACAAGCTCTCGGATCGCCTGGCAGCGCAGCGTTTCCTGGTCGGCGACACCATCACCGAAGCCGACGTCCGGCTGTTCACGACGCTGGCCCGGTTCGACGCCGTCTATCACGGCCACTTCAAGTGCAACCGCTCCAAGCTGGCCGAGCTGCCGGTGCTCTGGGCCTACGCCCGCGACCTGTTCCAGACGCCGGGATTCGGTGACACGATCGACTTCGACCACATCAAGCGGCACTACTACATCGTGCACAAGGACATCAACCCGAGCGGCATCGTCCCGCTGGGCCCCGACCTTCGGAACTGGCTGGAGCCGCACGGCCGCGAAGCCCTCGGCGGTCGGCCGTTCGGCGACGGCACCCCACCACCGCCGCCGCTGCCCACCGAGCGCGTGCCGACAGACCACACACCCCTTGCCGGCTAGGGATATCTCGGTGGCTCGGGCCTGGTGGCTGCGGGAGCATGGCGCATGGACGTTGACCGCCTGACGGACGAGCTGGCGATGCAGGGCACCTTGCTGGTCGAGGCGGGGCGCCGGGCCGGCACGCCGGCCGCGGTGCCGAGCTGTCCGGACTGGTCGGTCGCCGACCTGCTGCGGCACGTCGGTGAGGTCCACCGGTGGGCCGAGGCCGTGGTCGCGACAGCCGCGCCGGAGGATCCGGACAGCGTGACCGTGCTGGGCCCCGTCCCGGCGGACGACGGCCTCGCCGACTGGGTCGCCATGGGCCACCAGGCGCTCGTGGAGACGTTGCGGGCCGCGTCGCCGGACCTGCACTGCTGGCAGTTCCTCCGCGCGCCGAGCCCGCTGGCGTTCTGGGCGCGACGGCAGCTGCACGAGACGTCGGTGCACCGGATGGACGCCGAGCTGGCTGCTGGCATGGCACTCTCGCCGGTCTCGCACGACCTCGCCGAGGACGGCATCGACGAGCTGCTGACCGGGTTCCTCCCTCGACCGAGCTCCAGGCTCAGGTCCGAGCGGCCGCGATCCGTCCTCGTCGCGCCGACGGACTCCGACCGGCGCTGGTGGGTCGGCCTCAGCCAGGACCATCCGGTCACCGTACGGGAGGAGCGCCCGGCGGACGCCGTACTCCGGGGTTCTGTTGCTGAGCTCTATCCGGGCCTGTGGAACAGGGGTCCGGTCGAGGGGGACGACGAACTGCTCGCGCTGTGGCGGAGCAAGGTCACCGTGCGCTGGAGCTGACCTCTGCCCGACGCACCGGCGGCGCCGCCTGGAGCTTGGCGGGCAGCGAGAACGCGCGACCGATGACCAGCGTGGTCGCGAGTGCGCCGAGGAAAAGGGCAGCGGACACCAGGGGTACGGCATTCAGTCCGCCCGTGTCCAGGGCGACACCGCCGGCGACGGAGCCGCAGGCGATCCCGATGTTGCAGACGGAGTTGATCAGGGCCGCCGCCATGTCGGGATGGGCACTGCCCGCCCGCAAGGCCGCCGTGGTGACCAGCGTGGGGATGGCCACGAAGGCCATCGCCCAGACGAAGGCGGTCAGCACCGTTCCGGTCGCGAACCCCGCCGCCGCCCAGAACAGCACCAGGACGACGGGCAGGGCCACGAAGCTGCCGATCAGGGCGCGGCGCGGGAACCGGTCGGCGGTGGCCCCCGAGAGCCACACCCCGGCCATGCCGCCGAGCCCGAACACCAGCAGCACGGTGGAGACGTGGCCGCTGCTGATGCCGCCGCGGCGGAGCAGCGGGGCGATGTAGGTGTAGGCGCTGAAGTGCCCCGCGAACGCGATAGCCGCCACCAGCGAGATCGCGAACAAGCCCGGTGCCCGAAGCCCGTTGAGCGCGTCGGTCCACGACACCGGCCGGGCCGATGCCACGGCCGGCAGCAGCCGCAGGGCGGCCACCATCAGCACCAGGCTGGCAGCGGCGAGCACCAGGAAGGCCGACCGCCAGTTGGTCGCCACACCGATCGCGGTGCCGAGGGGGACGCCGAGGACCAGCGCCAGCGAGCCGCCGGTCTGCAGCACCGCCGTGGCCCGGCCGACCAGGTGCGGCGGGACCAGACGGGTCACGTAGGCGGAGGCGACCGCGAAGAACAGGGCATGCGCCACGCCGCCGACCACCCGGGCTCCCACGGCGACGGCGAACGAGCTGGTCGCCACGGTGAGGACCGCGCTGGCGGCGTACGCCCCGAGGGTGAACAGGATCAGCGCCTTGCGGGGGAGCCGGTTGGTGACCAGGGCGAGCGGCACGGATCCGATCGCCACCACCAAGGCGTACGCGCCGATCAGGGTGCCGACCTGGGACTGGCTGACGTGGAAGCCGGCCCCGATCTGCGGCAGCAGGCCGGTCGGCATGGTTTCCGTGGTCACGGCGACGAACGCGGCGGCGGCAAGGGTCAGCAGGCCGGCGCGGGTGCGGCGGGGAAGCGCGCGGAGCGTTGTCACCTGTGTCACGATACACAAGGGAGGATGGCCGCGTGAAGAACTCCCCGAACCGGGTGACGATCGCCCAGGTCGCCGCCGAGGCCCAGGTCTCCCCGATGACCGTCTCGTACGCGTACAACCGGCCGGAGCGGGTGGCCGTGGCGACCCGGCTGCGGGTCCTCGAGTCGGCCGCCCGCCTGGGTTACACCGGCCCCAACCCGGCGGCCCGCTCCCTGCGGCAGGGCCGGTTCGGCACGATCGGGGTGGTTCTGAGCGAGCCGCTGACCTATGCGTTCGAGGACCTCGCGGCCAACCGGTTCCTCGCCGGAGTCGCCTCGGTCTGCGGCGAGGAGCGGCTCGGCATCAGCCTGGTCTCGATCCACGACGACGACCCGGTGCAGGTCGTGACCTCGGCTGCCGTCGACGCCTACCTGCTCTGGACCCAGCCGGATGCCGACCCGGTGATCGAGGCCGTCGTCGCCTCCGGCGTGCCCGCCGGCATCCTCGGCGGTCCGCGCACCCCGGGCCTGCAGTTCGTCTCCATGGACGACCGCGCGGCCGGCAGGCTGGTCACCGAGGCGGCGTTCGCCGGCGCCCACTCGCCGCTGGTGCTCTCGCTGCCCTTCGTACGGGACCAGGTGCCGGCCCTGCTGGTCGGGCCCGACCCGGACGACGCTGCCTACCCGGTCACCCGCAACCGGCTGGCCGGCGCGCGGGACTGGTGCCTCGCAGCCGGGGTGCCCTGGGACTCCGTACGGGTCGCCGTGCTGTCCCGCAACAGCCAGGTCGATGCCCTGCGGACGGTCTCCGACCTGCTGGCCGGCCCCGACCTGCCGGACGCGATCATGTCCATGAGCGACGAGCTCGCGTTCGGTGCGCTGACCGCCGCCCGGCAACGCGGCGTCGCGGTGCCGAGCCGGCTCTCCATCACCGGCTGGGACGGCTCCTCCTCCGCCACCGCCGCCGGACTGACGACGATCGAGCAGTCCCTCTACGACCAAGGGCGGGCGCTGACGCGCGCCGTCCTCGACCCCACGGTGGAGATCCCGGAACCGGAGTGGGCCCTGGTGCGCCGGGAGTCGACGCGCAACTGACATCATCGAGGCGTGAGCGAGCCGACGGTCAGTGAGTGGCGGCGGCTGGTCGCGGACCCCGAGCACGGGCCGCTGCCGGCGATCCTGCTCGCCCTGACGTTCCTCACCGGCGTGGTCGACGCGGTGAGCATCCTGGCCCTCGGCCGGGTCTTCGTCGCGAACATGACCGGCAACGTGGTGTTCGTCGGGTTCGCCCTGGCCGGGGCGGCGGGGTTCTCGCTCGCGGCGTCGTTGTCGGCCCTCGCCGGTTTCGTCGTGGGCGCCCTCGTCGGAGGGCGGCTGGTGTCCCGGTTCCCGGGACGGCTCGCGTTGATCCGGGCCGCGATGACGTTCGAGCTGGTCGTCCTGGCGGCGGCTCTCGCGGTCGCCGCGGCGGCCGGGCCGAACATCGGTGACGTGAGCAGGGACGTCGCCGCCGCCGCTGCCGCACTGGCGATGGGCACGCAGAACTCCGTCGTACGGGGGCTGAAGGTGCCGGACCTCACCACGACGGTGCTGACCATGACGTTGACCGGGATCGCGGCGGACATCCGTACGGCGCCGCGTCATGTCCTGGTCCGCCGCGTGCTGGCGGTCGCCACCATGCTGGTCGGAGCAGTGGTCGGCGCCCTGCTGGTCATCCACGCCCATGCTGCGGCCGGCCTCGGGTTGGCGGTCGGCCTGCTCGCCGTGACACTGGGCGCCGCGATGCTGCCGCAGCGCAACGTCGGCTGGTCCTGAGGCGAGCACGGGCTATCTCCGCGTCGTGGGCGGCTGCTAGGTTCGGGCCATGGCAGGACCTACCCGTGGCTTCCTCGGGCGTCATCGCAGCCCGGCCGACGTGCGGCTGCCTCCTGGCCAGTACGACGTGGGTGACGGCTGGCCGGTGCTGACCGCCGAGGCAACCCCGCGCCTCGTCCCCGAGCGCTGGACGATGACCGTCGACGGCCTGGTCGCTGCACCGATGACCTGGACCTGGGCCGAGATGCACGTCCTGCCACAGTCGACGTACGAAGGCGACATCCACTGCGTGACCACGTGGTCCAAGCTCGGCACCAACTTCACCGGCGTGAGCGTCGACGTGCTGCTCGAGGCTGCACAGCCGCTCGGGACCGCGACCCATGTGCTGGCCACCTCGACCACGGGCTACACGACCAACCTGCCGATCGAGGATGTGCAGGACGGCAAGGCCTGGATCGCCTGGGAGCACGAGGGCAAGCCGCTGCCGCCAGAGCACGGCGGTCCCGTACGGCTGCTGGTCCCGCACCTGTATTTCTGGAAGAGCGCCAAGTGGGTCACCCGGCTGACCTTCCTCGATCACGACCAGCGCGGGTTCTGGGAGCAGAACGGCTACCACGACCGTGGCGATCCGTGGAAAGAGCAGCGTTACCAGGGTGATTGAGCCGACAGTTTGGCGAACCTGCACGGTTGTGTCGGTCGCTCACCCCAGTCCCAGGTTGGCGATCTTGCGGCTCGACCTGCCTGATCGGCCGGTGCACATTCCCGGCCAGCACTACGTCGTCCGGCTGACGGCGGAGGACGGCTACACCGCGTCGCGCTCCTACTCGGTGGCCTCCTCGCCCTCCGACCCGTTGATCGAGCTGGCCGTCGAGAGGCTCGAGGAGGGCGAGGTCTCCGGCTACCTCGCCGACGTGGTCGAGCCGGGCGACGAGCTCGAGGTCCGCGGCCCGATCGGGGGCTGGTTCATCTGGGACGCCACGACTCCGGCGGTCGGTGTCGGCGGCGGCACCGGGGTGGTGCCGTTCGTGTCGATGCTGCGCCACGCGACCGAGGTCGGCCGCACCGCCCTTCTGCGACTCGCGGTGTCGGCGCGTACGACACTCGACCTGCCCTATGCCGACGAGCTGGCCTCGGCGGGCGCGCTGGTCGCGATCACCCGACAGCCGACGCTGCCCCCGGCCCGGCCCACCGGCCGGCTCACCGCGGAGGACCTTGTGCCGCTGCTGAGTCCCGGAGCGACCTACTTCGTCTGTGGCTCAGCGGCTTTTGCCGAGGCGGCGACCCAGCTGCTGATCGGGGTTGGCGTCGGAGCGTCCGCCATCAAGGTCGAGCGGTTCGGCCCGAGCGGCTGACTCGGCCGCCCGCTTGAGCTCCTGGGTCATCTGCAGCAGGTGGCGCCGGATGATCCGGCCGTAGACCATGTCCACGATGCCTGCCAGGACTCCCTGCTGCTCGATGGTCACGGTGAGGTTGCACCCCGTTGCCGTGTCGGTGATCCGGTGCGTTGCCAGGGTGCGCAGACCGTGCCGCAGGTTGTTCCACTCGAACGCCGTCCGGTCGGCGACGTCGACGGTCCATACGGAGACCGGCAGCCCGGGCTGCCGCACCCGTACCCGGGTGCCGGGGTGTACCTTGGCGCTGCCCAGAGGCGTCGCCTCCGCGACAGTCGACGTCCAGCTGGTCCAGCCGCTCAGGTTGCGCAGCAGGCCGGACACGATGTCGGTCGGGGCCTTGATGTCGATGCTTTCCACGTATGCGGCCACGTCGCCACCTCCGTCGTTACCCACCTCAACGGTACGACGGCCGGCTCGGTTCAGTGAGCGCTACCAGGGGGACTTGGCGTAGTCCTTGAGGAAGCAGCCGAAGAGGTCTTCGCCCAGCTCGCCGCGCACGATCGGGTCGTAGACCCTGGCGGCGCCGTCGACCAGGTCCAGTGGCGCATGGAAGCCCTCGTCGGCCAGCCGGGCCTTGGTCGGGTGGGGCCGCTCGTCGGTGATCCAGCCGGTGTCGACGGCGGTCATCAGGATGCCGTCGGTCTCGAGCATCTCACCGGCGCTCGTACGGGTGAGCATGTTCAGCGCGGCCTTGGCCATGTTGGTGTGCGGATGACCGGGACCCTTGTAACCGCGGGAGAACTGGCCCTCCATCGCCGAGACGTTCACAACATATTTTCTCCGGGCCGGCGAGGCGGCCATCGACGGCCGCAGCCGGCTGACCAGGAGGAAGGGCGCCGTCACGTTGCAGAGCTGGACCTCGAGCAGCTCCAGCGGGTCGACCTCGTGCACGTGCTGGGTCCAGCTGTTCACCGGCGCCAGGTCGGGTACGAGACCGCCGGCGTCGATCGCGGTGTTGTCTGCGACCCGCTCGAGCGAGGCGGAGCCGGCCGTCAACGCCAGTGCTGTCAAGGCATGTGGCGTCATCGCGTGCGGGCTGAGGGCCTCGGCGGTGAGCTCGCGGGTGTCGGTCCCCTGCAGGATGGTGACCTTGCCGGGGATCTGTGGCATCGGGCCCGACTCGGCGGCCACGAGCTGCGCATAGGACCCCGGGCTGCGCCGTACGGTCTGCGCTGCGTTGTTGACCAGGATGTCCAGCGGGCCCTCGGCGGCCACCTCGTCGGACAGAGCGATGACCTGGGCAGGGTCGCGCAGGTCGATGCCGACGATGTGCAGCCGGTGCAACCACTCGGCCGCGTCCGGCATGGCGGCGAAGCGCCGGGCGGCGTCGGCCGGGAACCGCGTGGTGATCGTGGTGTGCGCGCCGTCGCGCAGCAGGCG
>JAWWOL010000524.1:0-3194 GCA_033851695.1 Frankiales bacterium | reverse complement strand
CGGCGAGGCGAGTGCACCACCGACGCCCTGGATCGCGCGGAACGTGAGCAGGGTGCCGGCGTTCTGCGAGAATCCACCGAGCAGGGAGGCCACCGAGAACAGGGCGATGCCGATCTGGAAGGTCCGCCGACGGCCCAGGATGTCGCCGATCCGGCCGCCGAGCAGAAGCAGCCCGCCGAAGGTCAGGGTGTAGGCGTTGAGCACCCAGGACAGCGAGGTAGCGGAGAAGCCCAATGAGGTCTGAATGCGCGGCAGCGCAATGTTCACGATGGTCGCGTCAAGCACGATCATCAGTTGGGCGCCGACAATGACGCCTAGCGCAGCACCGGGGTGGTGGCCGCGCCTGGCGCCGCCGCCAACCGGAGTTGTCTTGATAGCCGCTGTCGTGGCCATGGGTGGTTCTCCATCCGTCTAAGGAACGCTTCCGTTCACTAACCAGGAACGGTACACTGAAGGGGATAAGAAACGCAACCGTTCACTAACAAGTAACCCGAAGGACATGAGTCGGCATGGCCAAGGCTCTTCGCGCCGCCGTACGGGGGATCAAGGCCAAGCACAACGCGTCCGGCAACCCCCGCTTGGCCCAGCCGGCACCGGACGACGACGCGCTGGTGAGCCACCGCCGCCGTGGCCAGGACCTGGAGACCGCCATCCTCGACGCCACCCTCGACCTGGTGGCCACCAGCGGCATCGGCAGCCTGACCATGGAGGGCGTGGCGGCGGCCGCGCACACCGGCAAAGCCTCGGTGTATCGCCGGTGGCCGTCCAAGGAGGACCTGCTGGTCGATGCCATGACCCACGCGCTGCCGCCGTTGACCGACCCTCCGGACACCGGCTCGGTGCGGGACGACGTGCTCGCGCTGCTGCGGCTGATGCTCGAGGCGGTCAACTCGCGGAGCGGCTGCGCGCTCCAGGCCTTCATGTTCGACAACTCCGTCGACAAGGCACTGATCCAGACAGTCAAGAAGCGGGTCATGGAGCCGCGCCAGCAGACGCTCATCGACGCGCTGGCCAAGGGCCGTGACCGCGGCGAGGTGCGGGCAGACGCCGTCAATCTGCGGACGGCCGAGGTCGGCCCCGCGCTGATCGTGCACCAATACCTCATGCAAGGACCCCCGGTCCCCGACGCCTACGTGGTGCAGCTGGTGGACAACGTGCTGATGCCGCTGCTGCGTCCCTGACAGTCCGGGACGTTAGAGCCGGGCACCGACAAAAACCGGCTCCGGGCTCAGCATCACGCCGAAACGGTCGTTCACGCCAGCTCTTATCACCCGTGCCAAGTCCAGCAGCTCCGCAGTTGTTCCGCCGCCGCGGTTGACCAGCGCCAGGGTGTGCCGGCTCGAGATGCCGACGTTGCCCTCCCCCCAGCCCTTGCCGAAGCCGGCCTGCTCGATCAGCCAGGCCGCCGGGACCTTGCGCCCGTCCACCGCCTCGTACGAGGGCAGCTCGACGCCGGCCATTGCTGACGCCTTGGCGTACTCCTCCGTCGTCAGCACCGGGTTGGTGAAGAACGACCCGACGCTGCGGGAGTCGGGGTCGGCCGGGTCGATGAGCATGCTCTTCGAACGCCGCAGCTCCAGCACCGCACGCCGTACGTCGCCCAGTGCGGCCCGTCCGCCGACCTCGACGCCGAGCGAGCGAGCCAGCTCCGCGTACCGGATCGGCTCGGACATCCCACCCTGGTCACGCAGCCGGAACGTCGCCGAGAGCACGACGTAACGGGTCTGGTGCTTGAAGACGCTGGTCCGGTACGCCAGCCCGCAGTCGGCGGCCGCGACCTCACGCACCGCGCCGCTCATCCGGTCCATGACCGACACCGAGACGAGGGTGTCGGCGATCTCCTGGCCGTAGGCCCCGACGTTCTGGATCGGTGTGGCCCCAGCGCTGCCCGGGACGCCCGATAGAGCCTCGAACCCGGACAGGCCGCGCTCCACCGTCAGCGCCACGACGGTGTCCCAGGTCACGCCGGCATCAGCCCGTACGACCGTGCCGTCGAGGTCGAGACCACTCGACGCCGCCTGGACGACCGTGCCTGGAAAGCCGTCGTCCGACACGACCACGTTGCTGCCACCGCCCAGCAGCAGGACCTGCTCGCCGGAGGTGTCGCAACCGCGCAGTGCCGCCACCAGCTCCTCGGTCGAGCCGGCGCGAACCAGTCGCTTCGCCGGGCCGCCGAGGCCGAGCGTGGTCAAGGAGGAGAGCAGCACCGTCACCCCGCCAGCCTAAAGAGCCGGACCGCTGCGGCGCGTTCCCGTACACGGACACAGACGTCTGCCTTAATCAAGATCGTACTTAATCAAGATCGTAACGTCCGACCGACAACGAGGGGAAACAGCATGAAAAGGGCAACGACGGCAGGAGTAGTAGTCCTCCTGGGTGTGGGGCTGGCAGGCGGGACGGCCGTTGCGGCGAGCAAGCCGCCGGCGTCGGTCAAGGCGTGCGTCAACATCAAGGGAGTGCTGTCGCTCATCACCAACAACAAGTGCGCGAAGGGCAGCCACTCCCTCTCCATCGCGGTCAAGGGCGTCATCGGCAAGACAGGCAAGACGGGCGCGCCCGGTCTCCCAGGGCCGGCCGGTGCGGTAGGCGCTCCAGGAGCAGCGGGCCAGCGAGGGCCGAGCGACTTGTACTTCGTGGACCATCGCTTCGACGGGTCCTCGACGATCCTCGACGTCTTTTCCGACCCTGCTGCAGTGATGCCGACCACCGTTGCCAGCGTTGATGTGCCCGCTGGCACCTACAGCGTCAACGGCACCGTGCATGCGTTCGGGGCAACAACCGGACAGGTGATGGAGTGCATGATCGTCGCGCAGGTCGGCGGCACGGCTTCCGTGGGGAGTGAGTACCCGATCGACACCGACGTCTCGAACAACGTGCTCGCGGCTGCGGGAGTTGTCTCCCTCAGCGGGACTGGGACGATCAGCCTGCGATGCGGTGGGTCGACAGGGTCAGCCATGATTGCAAACATTTGGACCCTCCAGGCCATCCAGGTCGGCACCGCGCACGGCACGGTGAACCAGCCGCTCGCGCGAAGCGGCGCCCGCGGCCTGACGGGGTGAGACCTATCGGGCGTGGCGGCGTACCCACTCGTACATCGCCACGCCCGACGCCACCCCGGCGTTGATCGACCGGGTCGAGCCGAACTGCTTGAGGTGCAGCACATCTCGTACGGCGGCGCGGGCCTCTTCGGACAG
>JAWWOL010000519.1:0-2930 GCA_033851695.1 Frankiales bacterium | reverse complement strand
CCCAGTCGCAAGCGCCGAACGGCAGGCGGTGCGGTGATTCGTCCCGGACCGGGACCTCCTCGGGACGAGTTCAGCCCTACCGCGGCCGTCAATCCGGCGGTGTGCCGGTCCGCGATCGGGGACCGGGAACGGGACCCTCATCGGGAGGAGCCCACTCGCACGGCCCTCGCCGGCCACCGGTGTGCCGGTCGGGGTTCAGCGAGCGTGTCTCGGCGTGGCGGCCGCTGGTTAGCGAGGCGCGGCCGTGCCGCGTGTGTCGGCTGTTTCGCGCGGATCTTCGCTGCCTTCGGCTTTCGTTCGGTCTTCCTGGCAACCTGTCGATGCGTTCTGAGCGTTGAGCAGGCATGGGAGGGAGGGTGCGTGAGCGGCGGGGTGTCTGACGAGGATTTCCGCGACTTCGTGCTGGGCAGCGGGAGAGCCCTGCACCGCACCGCGTACCTGTTGACCGGCGATTGGGCTCTCGCGGAGGACATGGTGCAGAACGCGCTGGCGAAGGCGTACCTGTCCTGGGACCGTGTCCGGGTCCTTGAGCAGCCGGAGGCGTACGTGCGCCGGTTGATGATCAACCAGCGGATCAGCTGGTGGCGCCGTCGACGGGTCGCCGAGGTGCCGCTACAGGAGCAGTCAGACTCGGCATCCGGCGGCGCGCTGGTGCCCGAGGAACGCGACGAGCTGCGCGGAGCCCTTCTCCAGCTCGGGGTACGGCAACGCCAGGCCGTTGTGCTGCGCTACTACTGCGACCTCTCTGAGCGCGACGTCGCCGACGCCTTGGGCTGCTCGGTGGGCAATGTGAAGAGCTTGACCAGCAGGGGTGTGGCCCGCCTACGTGTGCTCCTCTGCCAGGACGACCGGTCGGAGGAACCCCATGCCTGACACCCCAGTGGACCCCGACGACCTCGGGCGTCGGCTGACCGATCTCGCCGACCGACCGGTCGATGTGCACCGGCTGCTGAACGGTTCCCTGGTCCGCGCGCACACCCGACGAAGACGACAAGTCGCCGCATCCACCGTCGCGGTGGTGCTGCTCGCCGTCGGCATCGGGGCAGGCGTGCACGCCCGGCTCACAGCCACGGCCAACACGCCTAGCGTGTCACCGCCGCCCGCACCGAGCGCGGGCCGGACGACTACCGCTGCCCCGTCACCGACGCCGACGTACGAAGACGTGGTCACACCTGGCGGCCGGGTCCAGGTCACCGGCCTGGTTCTCCTGCGCGGTCATGGGCACCCAGCGGAACTGTGCTCGCCGAACCAGATGGGGTGGGATGTCCCCGGGGACATCGAGGGCTACCGGGCCCCCGACCAGTGCCAGGACAAGGACCCGCTGATCCTCACTGGTGTGGATGCCGCTCGCCTGTCTTACCGGCAGACATCCCACGGGGTTGCAACCGGGTGGGCCAGCCTGGAAGGCGTCTGGACGCCAGGGCATCTCACCGTCACCGACCAACAGGCGGCGACGCTGTCACGGATACGTCAACCGCCGGCTCTGTTGCCATCCCTGACCCGGCCGCCGTGTGCCGCGCCCGCCGGCGGGTGGCCGAGCAGCACCACGAGCACATCCGGGACCGCGAACCTGAAGCCGTACGCCGCGTTCACGAGCACGCACCCCGGCGTCGTCACCAGCTTCGCGTTCTTTCAACCTTCGTCGACCCGCTACGTCCTGGTCATCGCCGCAACCAACCCTGGCGCCGTGCGGGCATCGCTGAGTCCGATCTACAAGCACCGTCTGTGCGTCGTCAGGTCTCGATGGACTCTGCGGCAGGTCCACGCAGCGGCCGCAACAGCGGGGGCTTACAACACCGAGCAAGGAATTGTGACCGTGGACCCCGGCCAAGTGAACGTGGGCAGGGACGGTCAACCAGTGGTCTACCTGTTCACGGCCGTCGCCGACGCCGCTGCCGCCACGGCCCAGCGCTCGGCACCGCGGGGCCTCATCGAAACCCGGGCATGGATCACACCAGCGCACTGAAGTCCTGCTGTCCCAACCCCGACCGGCACGGCGTTCGGCTGGTCGGTCGGTCTCAGCGTCGTCATGTGTTCCGGTTGCCGATCGGCGACTGCGACGACGCTAGAGCCGTGTCGCCGGTCCGGCGGACGCGGTGCCTGATCGGTCGGCCGGCCCGCCGCCGATCGGGTGGCTCGCTAGGATTCTGCCTATGCTGCGGCGGGATTCGAGGATCGTGTACCGGTCCACATTCCGTCTGCTGACCTCCGTTCCTGGCGGCGCGTTCCTCGCAGTGGTCAGCACCGGCGCCGGGCTGACTGGCGATCCCGCCGCTCTCGTCTTCCTCCCGGTGGGAATCTTCTTGGTCCTGTTCGCCCTCTGGCCCCGCCTGGTGGTGGACAGCCACGGGGTGACCGTACGGAATCTCCGGAGCCGAACGGTCGTCTGGTCCCAGGTCAAGGCGGCCCGCGTCGAGCGGCAGCTGCCGCTGCTCGGCGCGCCCTGGAAGTGGTTGGGCCGGCGCAGAGGGCTCGACCCCGGTTCCGGCGGCTACCCCGGTCTCGTGCTGCGCACCTCGGTCGGCGCGCTGCCAGTCATAGCGGTGCAGCGCCAGGCCCTCCTGCAGGGAGGTTTCGCTGACCGGGTAGCCGAGCAAGTCACCGCGGCACGCCGCGCAGCCCGCGTCGGTCACGACCCGGTGCACGCCGCCCGACACGCACACAGCAAGGCTGAAGCAGCGACGACCCAGTAGCGGATCGGCTGACGGAGCACCACCCCGCCCCTGACGAGGATCGGCGATCGGGACGTGCCCAACGACCTCAGGCGATCCGGCCGCCGTTCACCAGCGGTGTGCCCGGGAGGTTCGCCAATCGGCACGTAGGACGCCTCTTGGCCGCTTGGTAGCTCGGCGAGCTACTGAGGCAGGCCGCCGAGCGCCGAGTCGATCGCCAAGCACACCAGCAGGACTCCCACCCAGCGCGCGAGCAGC
>JAWWOL010000456.1:0-5623 GCA_033851695.1 Frankiales bacterium | reverse complement strand
CTGTGCGGCCGCGAGCAGCCGCGCGCGCATGATGCGCATCGCCGACTCCTTGTTCTGCAACTGGCTCTTCTCGTTCTGGCAGGACACGACGATGCCGGTCGGCACATGCGTGATGCGCACCGCCGAGTCGGTCGTGTTGACGCTCTGACCACCCGGACCACTGGAGCGGTAGACGTCGATGCGCAGGTCGTTCGGGTCGATGTCGACGTCGACGTCCTCGGCCTCAGGCAGCACCAGGACGCCGGCGGCGCTGGTGTGGATGCGGCCCTGCGACTCGGTCACGGGGACCCGCTGGACCCGGTGGACGCCGCCTTCGTACTTGAGCCTCGACCAGGGCGGTGCCGACGAGCCACGTGTCTTGACCGCGACGCTGACGTCCTTGTAGCCGCCGAGGTCGGACTCGGTGGCGTCGAGGGTCTCGGTCTTCCAGCCCTGGCGCTCGGCGTAGCGGAGGTACATCCGCAGCAGGTCCCCGGCGAACAGGGCCGACTCGTCGCCGCCCTCCCCCGCCTTGATCTCGAGGATGACGTCCTTGTCGTCGTTGGGGTCCTTGGGCAGCAGGTGCCCGCGCAGGTCGGCGTTGAGGTCCTCGATCAGCGTCTCGAGCGCGACGGCCTCCTGGGCGAACGACGCGTCATCGCGGGCGTACTCGCGGGCGACCTCGAGGTCGGAGCCCGCTGCCTCGATCCGCCGGGCCAGCTCGACGATGGGCGCCAGCTCGGCGTAGCGGCGCCCCAGCTTGCGGGCCCGGCCGGCGTCGGCGTGGATCGCCGGGTCGGCCAGCTCCTGCTCGAGCTCGGCATGCTCGCGCAGCAGGTCGTCGAGCGACTCGCTCACAGCGGACTCCAGGGCAGGACACGGGTGGTTCGGACACGACGGCGGCGCCGGTCGCAGGGACCGAAGTCCCTGCTCCCGGCGCCGCGGACGAGCTAAGCGTTGGTGTTGGCGTTGGTCGTCTTGCCGTAGCGCTTCTCGAACTTGTCGATGCGACCACCGATGTCGAGGATCTTCTGCTTGCCCGTGTAGAACGGGTGGCAGGCGGAGCAGACGTCGACGCTCAGCGCCGAGCTGGCGGCCGTGCTGCGGGTCGTGAACTCGTTGCCGCAGGTGCACTTGACCGAGGTCTCGTGGTAGTTCGGGTGGATATCGGGCTTCATCGGGTTCTCCTCGAATGGGCGGTCGCCGGGTCGTACGGAAGTCCGTACGTGAACCGGAACCAGGGGATCGGATGCCAGTGTGACAGACCCGGGGCCTAGGCGGCCAAGTCGGTCACGCCGGGTGTAACGCCAGCGTGGTGCAGATAGTCCCGTACGGGACCCTCGACCAGGATCATCGCCCGTCCCCGAGCCTCCGCCGATAGCGCCGCCATCAGCGGAAAGGGACCGGTTTGGCGACGATAGCGGCGCTATCGACCCGGGCCGGCCCTGGCCGTTGTTCCGCCGTTAGCGGCGCTATCGACGGAAAGGGGTCGGGTTGGCGTCGATAGCGGCGCTATCGACGGGGATCAGTCCTGGGGCAGCGACGTGGTCTTCTGGATCTGCATCAGGAACTCGATGTTGGAGCGGGTCTCCTTCATCTTGCCCAGCAGCAGCTCCAGCGCCTGCTGCGAGTCGAGCGCGTGCAGCACCCGGCGCAGCTTCCAGACGACCGCCAGCTCCTCGGCCGACATCAGCAGCTCTTCCTTGCGGGTGCCCGACGGGTCGACGTCGACGGCCGGGAAGACCCGCTTGTCCGCGAACTTGCGGTCGAGCTTGAGCTCCATGTTGCCGGTGCCCTTGAACTCCTCGAAGATCACCTCGTCCATCCGCGAGCCGGTCTCGACCAGCGCGGTGGCGAGGATGGTGAGCGAGCCACCGTTCTCGATGTTGCGCGCGGCACCGAAGAACCGCTTCGGCGGGTAGAGCGCCGTCGAGTCGATGCCGCCGGAGAGGATCCGGCCGCTGGCCGGGGCGGCGGTGTTGTAGGCACGACCGAGCCGGGTGATCGAGTCGAGCAGGATGACCACGTCGTGGCCCATCTCGACCAGCCGCTTGGCCCGCTCGATGGCGAGCTCGGCGACGGTCGTGTGGTCCTCGGCCGGCCGGTCGAACGTCGAGGCGATGACCTCGCCGCGGACCGACCGCTGCATGTCGGTGACCTCCTCGGGTCGCTCGTCGACGAGCACGACCATGAGGTGGACCTCGGGGTTGTTCTGCGCGAACGCGTTGGCGATCGACTGCAGCACCATCGTCTTGCCGGCCTTGGGCGGAGAGACGATGAGACCACGCTGCCCCTTGCCGATCGGCGCCACGAGGTCGATGACCCGGGTCGTGAGGATGCCCGGCTCGGTCTCGAGCCGCAGCCGGTCCTGCGGGTAGAGCGGCGTCAGCTTGCCGAACTCCACCCGGCTGCGCGCCTTCTCCGGCTCCATGCCGTTGACGGTGTCGATGCGGACCAGCGCGTTGAACTTGTCCTTGCGCTCCCCCTCGCGCGGCTGCCGTACGGCGCCGGTGATCGCGTCGCCCTTGCGCAGGCCGCTCTTGCGGACCTGGGCCAGCGAGACGTAGACGTCGTTCGGGCCCGGCAGGTAACCGCTGGTGCGGACGAACGCGTAGTTGTCGTGGATGTCGACGATGCCGGCGACGGTGACGAGGATGTCGTCCTCGCTGATCGTCGGCTCGGCCTCGTTGGGCGTGAACCGCTCGCCGCGGGCGTTGTTGCGGCCGCTCCGGTTGCGCTCGCGGAACCGGCCACGGCGGCCACGGCGGCTGCCGTCGAGGTCGTCCTCGAAGCCACCACCCTGGTTGGCGTAGGCGTTCTGGTTGTTCTGGCGGTCCTGATTGCTCTGGCGGTCCTGGTTGCCCTGGTTCTGCCGGTCCTGGTTGCCCTGGTTCTGCTGGCGCTCGGGTCGGTCGGCCTGGTTGCCCTGGTTCTGGCCACCACCTTGACCCTGGCCAGCCTGACCCTGCTGCCGGTTCTGCCGGTCGCGCTGGCGGTCGGGACGGTCGGTCCGCTCGGGCCGGTCGGTGCGCTCGCCCCGGTCGCGCTGGCGGTCGGGACGGCCGTCGCGGTTGCGGTCCTGGCCCTCCGACGGCGCCGGCTCGGCACCGTCGGTGTTCTCGCCGCGGCGCTGCGCCGGCGGGGAAACGTCGACCGTGCCGTGGTCGACGCTGACGTCGTCGAGCGTGGGCTGGGCCTCCCGTACGGGAGCGTCAGCGTTCTTGGTCGGGGCACTGCCCGCCTCGGCCGAGACGGCCTCGCCGGCGGCTCGAATCGCCCGGCGAGGAGCCCGCTCGCGGCGTGCGGGCGCGGTGGCGGTCGGAAGCTCGGCGGCCGGCGCGGCAGGCGCCTCGGCCGCGGGGGCCACGGCGGCGGGGGCCACGGCGGCGGGGGCCACGGCAGGCTCAGCCACGGGTGCGGCCGCAGCCTTGGCGGCGCGGGCCGGCCGGGAGGACCCGTTCTGGCCGGTCTGGTGGTCCTGGATGGCGGCGATCAGCTCGCTCTTGCGCATCCGGCCGGTGCCGGAGATGCCCAGCTGCGAGGCCAATGTCTGCAGCTCGGGCAGGACCATCGACGGCAGGCCGGCGGGCTTGCGCTTGCGGGCGGCCGGAGCGGCGTCGGCCGCACCTGTCGAGGTCGGGACCTCCGCGGACCCGGCGCCGGAGGCGCGGTCGGTCTGCAGGAGGTCGGAGGTGTCGCTCACATGGGATCCTTCCCTGCGACGGTCATCGTGGGCACGACCCGGGGAGTCCGGGCATGCATGACCGGGAGTGACGAGCGCCGGCGAGGTACGCCGGGTTGTTCGTCCCGCCGAGGTCGGCGGGATGCTCTGGGGTGACTCACCGGGAGGCGGCTCGCGGCTGCGGCGCTCGTCCCGGTGTGATGCCGAGAAATCAGCTTTCGGCTGGATCTCGTCTGCTTGAGGTTCTCGCGGCACATCCGCGGTTCCGGCTTGCCGTGGGGGCAGGCACGGGGACCGTGCGGTGAACCAGGAGAGGTGATCTCGCGGCCTCGGCTTGCCGGACGCGGATCGCGGCGACCACCTCCGGAAACGTCCGGAGAGGTTGGCGCTGGGGAAAGCGTACAGAGCGGAGGTCACGCACGGCAACCGTTCCAGGTTTTTCTCTGTCGTGTCGGTGGCCGGACCATGATCCTCGACCTGCGATGTCAGCCTTGCCTAGCCCTCTGGCAAGGGGACAACGTGGGCACCCCGGGAGGACATTCCCGGCATCAGCACCGCCCAGCCGGCGGGCGCCATCGCCTGGGCGGCCGACACCTGGCCATCGGCCGTCAGGGCAAGGACACTGGGCCCGGCACCGGAGATCGTGGCCGCGATGCCGGCCGAGCGCAACTTGTCGAGAAGCCCGGCGCTGCGCTTCATCGCCGGGGCCCGGTAGGCCTGGTGCAGCCGGTCCTCGGTCGCGTCCAGCAGCAGCTCCGGGCGGCGGGTCATCGCCTCGACCAGTAACGCAGCGCGACCGGCGTTGGCCGCTGCGTCAGCGTGCGGCACCGTCTCGGGGAGCAGCTTGCGTGCCTTGGCCGTGGCCAGCTGACCCGGCGGCACGAATACCACCGGGACGATTTCTGCCGACGGCTCGAGCCGCGCGGCCCGCACGCCGGTCGCGCCGGTCCACGCGATGGTCAGGCCGCCGAACAGGCAGGCGGCGACGTTGTCCGGGTGGCCCTCGAGCTCGTTGGCCAGAGCGAACGCCGCCTCGTCGTCGATGGTCTGCTCGCCGGCCAGCGTGAGGGCCCGTGCAGCGGTGATGCCGGCGCAGATCGCGGCGGCCGACGAGCCGAGACCACGTCCGTGCGGGATCCGGTTGGCACAGCTCAGCTCGATGCCCCGCGGCTGTCCACCGAGAAGCCGGAACGTGGCCTGCATTGCCCGTACGACAAGGTGTTTGGCGTTGCGGGGCACCTCCTCGGCGCCCTCGCCGTGGACGTCGACCGAGATGCCGTCGTCGGTGATCCGCACGGCCAGGTCGTCGTAGAGCCCGAGCGCGAGGCCGAGGCTGTCGAAGCCAGGGCCGAGGTTGGCGGAGGTGGCGGGGACCCGCACGCGTACGGGCGCTGCGCGAAAGGCCGGCACCGGGCTAGGCCAGACCCAGCGCGGCCGCGGCGACGGACACGTCGGCCGGGATCGTCTTGGGCGCCGGGGCGCCGGCGATCGCCCACTCCGGGTCCTTGAGCCCGTGGCCGGTGACCGTGCAGACCACGCGCTTGCCCTCGCCGAGGGTGCCCTGGGCGGCGGCCTGCAGCAGACCGGCGACGCTGGCCGCCGACGACGGCTCGACGAAGACGCCCTCGTTGCGGGCCAGCAGCCGGTAGGTCTCGAGGATCTGCTTGTCGGTCACCGACTCGATGGCACCACCGGACTGGTCGCGCACGTCGAGGGCCTTGGTCCACGAGGCCGGGTTGCCGATGCGGATGGCGGTCGCGATCGTCCGCGGCTCGAGGACCACCTCGCCGCGGACGATGGGCGCCGACCCGGCGGCCTGGAAGCCGCGCATCACCGGCAGCCGCGTGGTCAGCCCGTCGGCGTGGTACTCCTGGTAGGCCATCCAGTAGGCCGTGATGTTGCCGGCGTTGCCGACCGGCAGGCAGTGCACGTCCGGGGCGTCGCCGAGCGCGTCACAGACCT
>JAWWOL010000451.1:0-5310 GCA_033851695.1 Frankiales bacterium | reverse complement strand
CGCTGGGCGATCCGGGCCCCGCCGATGCCACCGGCAAAGCTGGCGGGAGCCACGATCGCGGCGGCCGACCAGTCGACCGGGCCGAACGCGGCGAAGCCGACCAGGGCGACGGTGTTCACGGCGAGCTGCAGGTAGGACTTGAGGGCGTTGAGCCGGCCGAGATCGATCGGGATGCCCAGGGCGAGCACGGCCAGCAGCACGATGCCGAGCCCTCCGCCGAAGTAGGCACCGTAGACCGCGCCGCCGAAGACCGCCACGGGCAACAGCGGAGAGGTGTGGTCGGGGTCGACCGGCTCCGTCCGGCGGGCTGCCATCCGCCGCGAGATCGCGGGCTGGGCGGCGATGAGCCCGGTGGCCGCGAACACCAGGTAGGGCACCAGGGCGTGGAAGACGCTCGACGGGGTGTTGAGCAGGACCACCGTCCCGACGACAGCGCCCAGCGCGGCCGCGACAGCCAGCCGCGCCAGCTGGCGGGTGTCCTTCCACTGCCCGCGGTAGGACACGGCGGTGCTGAGGTAGCCCGGCCAGACCGCCACGGTGTTGGTCACGTTGGCCGCCACCGGCTGCAGCCCGACCGCGAGCAGGGCGGGGAAGGTCAGCAGCGTCCCGCCGCCGGCCATGGCGTTCAGGGCACCGGCGGCCAACCCCGCTACGAGCAGCAGGAGCACGTGCGAGCCGGTCATGCCCGGCTCACCCGTGCACCAGGCCAGTCGGCCGTACGGGACCGGGCGGCAGGTCAGCCATCACGCCGCCTCTCCCTCACGCCTCGCCAGCGGTAGTTGTATACGACTTGCATGCTACCGCAGCCCGGCCGGGGTGGGCTGCGCGCGCAAACGCCGGGTCTGCAGCCGGCCTACGCGTCCTGGCCCGGCAGCGGGGGTCGCAACCTGTATGCGGCCTGGGCCGACCGGACGTGCGCCACCATCAGGGCACGGGCACTGTCGGCGTCGGACCGTTCGAGCGCGTTGATGATCAACCGGTGCTCGGCCCAGGAGTCGGCCGCGCGCCGGGGCAGCTCGACCGAGTAGACCCAGGTGATCTTGTGCTGCAGGGTCCCGATGATCTGGTTGAGGGTGCTGTTGCCGGAGGCCTCGGTGAGCAGGGCGTGGAACTTCGTGTTCAGCTCGGCGAGCTCCTCGAGGTCCTCCGCCGCGAGCGCCGCGGTGCCGTCGGCCAGGATCTGCCGGAGCCCGTCGAGGTGGGCGTCGGTACGGGTCTCCGCCGCCCGGGACGCCGCCAGGGGCTCCAGGACGCCGCGGATCTCGAGCAGGTCGGCCGCGTCCTGGGCGGTCAGCTCGGCCACGAACGTGCCCGAGTAGGGCTTGACCCGGACGAACCCCTCGCCCTCGAGCAGCCGCAACGCCTCCCGTACGGGGATCCGCGAGACGCCGTACTGCTCGGCCAGGTCGTCCTCGGTCAGCCGGTGCCCTGGCGGGTAGACGCCGCGCACGACCCGGTCGCGCAGGGCGGCGGCCAGCGCCTGCGGGGAGATCCGGCGGTCCTTGCTCGAACCCGCGCGAGCTGCCGACTCGGCCACGGGCGCCCCTTCCTCTGCGGCTGCCGCGTAACAACCCGGAAATGATCGTATGCAATCTTCCGTAGGTGACGCTACTGCAGAGCGGCGTTGGAGCCGCCCCCACCCCCCACTACCTGCCCTCCGTCCCCGACCAGCTCATGTGGGGCCTGCTGCCGAACGCGCTGACCGCCGCCGTGCTCACCGTCAGCTCCGGGGAGGCGGTGTGCATCGACACGATCAGCCACGAGGGCATCCACCCCGACCAGGGCCGCGACCCGGTCGCGTTCTTCGGCTCGTACGGGATCCCGCGCGAGCTGGTCCTCGACGACGCCATCGCCGTCGCCGCAAGCGGCCTCCCGTGCGACCCCAGCGTGGTCGGGCCGCACGTGGTCACCGGCCCGATCGCGGTACGCGGCGCGCGGCCCGGCGACGTCCTCGAGGTGGAGGTCCTCGCGCTGGACCGCCGGGCCCCGTACGGCGTCATCAGCAACCGGCACGGCAAGGGCGCGCTGCCGGGCGAGATGCCGGCCGGGGCGGACTCGGTGTCCGTGCTGGCCAGGACCGAAGGCGACCTGGGCTGCATCGAGGTGGGCGACGGGCGGGTGATCCGGTTCCCCTTGGCGCCGTTCCTGGGCATCATGGGAGTTGCGCCCGCGACCGTCGACGCCGTGCACTCCGTCCCTCCAGGGCGGCACGGCGGCAACCACGACGTCAACCTCTTCGGCGTGGGCTCCCGGATGTTCCTTCCGGTGCAGGTGGACGAGGCGATGTTCTACGTCAGCGACCCGCACTTCTCGCAGGGGGACGGCGAAGTGGCACTTACGGCCTTCGAGGCTCCGCTGCGGGCCACCGTACGGCTGACCCTGCACGCCGACCCGGCGATCCGCCGGATGGCTGCGACGCTGACGGCGCCGTGGGGACAGACCCCTGGCCTGTACGTGGTGCTGGGCCTCGATCCCTCCCTCGACGCGGCGATGAAGGACGCCACCCGCAACGCGATCGCCTTCCTGGGCCTGAAGTTCGGGGTGCCGGCACCAATCGCGCTCGCCTACCTCAGCGCCGCCGGGGACTTCGAGGTGAGCCAGGTCGTCGACGGGGTCAAGGGCATCCACTGCAGCCTGCGGCGGACGGACCTGGACCCGTTGTCATGATCCTCACCCGGTTCGACAACCGCCTGCTGTGCGTACGGCAGCCGGAGCACGGGGTCCAGACCGGGTTGTTCGCGGCGGCCTGGGGCAACGACGAGGTGCTGCCGCTGCCCCAACCGGAGCTCGCCACGACCCTGGCGGCAACGCACCACGACGACGGCTGGGCGGTCTGGGAGTCGCGGCCCTCGCTCGACCCGTCGACCGCGCAGCCGTACCAGTTCCACGCCATCCCGCGGGAGCAGCACGTCAAGGCCTACCGGGCCGGCATCGCCCGCGCCGCCGAGCACGACCCGTGGACCGGCCTGCTGGTGAGCATGCACGGCGCCGGCCTCTACAACGACCGGTACGGGAGCTATCGGCTCGAGGAGATCGCGGAGCAGTCGCTGTCCGCGGAGGAACGCTCGGTCGTCGACGAGTTCCTCCGCGACATGGCGGCGCTGCAGACCGATCTCGCCCGCGATGCGCTGGGGCACCCCACCCCGGAGCCGTGGAACGTGCCGTTCATCCGCGACGCCTACCTGCTGCTCCAGGTGTGGGACCGGCTGTCGTTGCAGTTCGCGTTCCGGCACGCCGCCGACGGTGCCATCGCCCCGCTCCCCGGCGGGACGGCGCTGGAGTGCCGCAACGCCGGCGCTTTCCGGCTCCGGCTGGATCCCTACCCGTTCGCCGACGACGCCGTGGACTTCCCCGTACAGGCTCAGCTCGTGGACGACCGTGCCTACAAGGATCCCGAGGACTTCCTCGCCGCACTCACCGCCGCACCCAGGTTTGCCTTGGAGTGCAAGGTGATCCGATGACCCGTCTCGAGTCGCCGTTCCTGCCCTGGGCCGACCTGAGCGCAGAACCCCTGCCGGCAAAGGGATCTGGGGCCCTCGACGGACTGCGACTCGCGGTCAAGGATGTGTTCGACCTGGCCGGCTATGCCACCGGCGGGGGCAACCCGACCTGGTTGACCGGGCATCCGGGGGCGAGCCGCGACGCGGACGCCGTGGCGACTCTCCGCGAGGCCGGCGCGGTCGTCGTGGGCAAGACGCACACCGACGAGCTCGCGTACAGCCTGGCCGGCAGCAACTTCCACTACGGGGACCTGGACAACCCGATGGCGCCCGGTCGCACTCCGGGCGGCTCCTCGAGCGGTTCGGCCGTGGCGGTCGCGGCCGGTCTGGCCGACGTCGGGCTCGGCACCGACACCGCCGGCTCGATCCGGGTCCCGGCCGCCTGGTGCGGGCTGTACGGCCTGCGCCCGACCTGGGGCCGGATCCGGCGCGGCGGGGTGATGGCGCTCGGGCCCTCGCACGACACGGTCGGCGTCCTGACGCGGTCACTGGAGCTGCTGGCCACCACCGCCGGACTGCTGCTCGATCCGGCGCACGCTGCCGAGGTGCGGCAGTTCCTCGTACCCGACGACGTCTGGCTGCAGGCCGATCCGGACATCATCACGGCGCTGACGCCGGCGCTCGGCCGGCTCAAGGGCGTGCTGCCGGTGCAGGGCGTCAGCACGTTGCTGCAGAGCCGGCCGCCGTCCACCCTGGTCCGGACGTTCGGCACCACGCAGGGGGCGCAGGCCTGGAAGACGTTCGGGCCGTGGGTGCGCTCGGCCGAGCCGGAGCTGGGGCCTGATGTCCGTGCCCGGCTGGAGGCAGCAGCGGCCCTGACGCCCGGCGAGGTCGCGGTCGCGCAACGGCAGGCCGGGGCCGCGCGCGCCCAGCTCCTCGAGGTCCTCCAGGGCCGGGTGATGGTCATCCCGACCGTACCGGTGGCCGCGCCCACGCCCGAAGAGGCCCGCACGTCCGAGGTCCGCAACCGGCTGCTCGCCCTCACCGTCGCTGCCTCGATCGGCGGCCTGCCGGCGCTCAGCATCCCGCTGCCAGGGCCGGCGGGCGCACCCGTCGGGCTGTGCCTGGTCGGCTCGCCCGGGACCGACGAGCAGCTGTTGACCGTCGCCGCCGCCCTGGCCGGCTGACCCGGCAAATCGGGGCAGGAAGAGGCTCAGCATTGCCGCCGAACAGCCGACAGTTACCGGGACAGCACGCACGCGGGACAGGTGGCACGGTGACGATAAGCGCTGAAAAGCCGTGGCTCCGGCGCAGGACCGCTCTGCCTGACGTTCAGGCCGGCCTGTACGAGCAGTGGGACGGCGTACGCCGGCACGTCCTCGGCATCGGCGACGACGCCTCCATCCCGGGGCGGGTCGTCGTCGTCTACGTGACGCTCACCGACGACCCGCTCAGCGGCGGCATGGCCGTGATGTCGCACGCCGAGTTCTTCGCCCCGGTCGACACGACGACCGGGCGGTCGTTCACCAAGCCCACCGAGCTCGAGCGGGCCAGGATGGTCCCGCGGCACCGCTACCTGGGCTTCAGCGGCTGAGGACGGTGGGCAGCCCGAACATCGGGACCAGCGCGGCGTCGTTGAAGGCCACGATCCGCGCCACCTTGCCGTCGACGATGTCGAGGACCTTGATGCCGTGCGCGCGCAGGCAGCCGTCCTTCGACAGCCCGTATAGAGACCAGCTCCGCTCGGGAGAATCACCGCACTCCGGCGGGAACCGCCCGCAATGTCATCGTGGGAGAGTCAGGTGACGACGAGGAGCAGGACGATGTACGTACCGCAGCACTTCCAGGCGTCCGACGAGGACCTGCACAC
>JAWWOL010000433.1:0-4697 GCA_033851695.1 Frankiales bacterium | reverse complement strand
GCCCTCGACGCCTCCGGCGCTGTCGTCATCGCCGTCGGGGACACCGCCACCCCGATGCTGCCGCGGTCGGCGAACAAGCTGGTGCAGGCAGCGGCGATGGTCCGGTCAGGACTCTCCCTCGACGGCGAACTGCTCGCTCTCGCCGCGAGCTCGCACTCCGGCGAGCCGTTCCACCAGGAAGGCGTACGCACGATCCTGCGCAGCGCCGGACTGGACGAGTCCGCGCTGCAGAACACACCCGACCTGCCTTCCGGCGCGGCCGAACGGCGGAACTGGATCCGGGACGGCCGCGGGCCTTCGTCCACCGCTCAAGGATGTTCGGGCAAGCACGCGGCCATGCTGGCCACCTGCGTCGCAGCGGGGTGGTCCGTCGATGACTACCGCAACGCTGATCACCCGCTGCAGCAGGCAATCTCGGCCGTCCTCCGCGACCTTTCCGGCGACGCGGTGTCGGTCACCGTTGTGGATGGCTGCGGCGCCCCGGCGCACGCGATCACGCTGCAGGGGCTGGCGAGGTCGTTCGCCGCGATGGCCACGGCCGGTGTCCCGACAGCGGAGGGCAAGGTGGCGGCAGCGGTCCGGGCGCACCCCCGATGGGTGGGCGGCACCGGACGTGACGTCACCGAGCTGATGGTTGCTGCGCCAGGGCTGATCGCCAAGGACGGCGCGGAGGCGGTCTACGTCGCCGCGCTCCCGGACGGCCGTGCCGCGGCGGTCAAGGTCAGCGATGGCGGGGCCAGGGCTGGCTCGGTCGTCCTCGTCGGGGCACTGCGCGCCCTCGGCGTCGGCGACGAGATCGGCTTCCTGGCCGGCAAACCGGTGCTCGGGCATGGCCAACCGGTCGGTACGGTGCGGCCGGTCAGGCAACGGTCGACCGCAGATTACATCGAGGATTGATATAGTAGGCGGGTGGCGTCTTCACCCGCGGATCGCGGTCTGGACCTCGACGAGCTGACCACCGTCATCGAGGACTTCAACACGGTCTTCATCCGGCTGCCGTCGGTCCGGCGGTTCACCTTCTCCACCTTGTCCGTGCTGCACACCTTGTCGCGGAAAGGGCCGCTGCGCCTGACCGACCTGAGGGCTACGGAGCAGGTGAAGCAACCAGCGCTCACCAGCCTGGTCGCCAAGCTCGAGCGAGACGGGCTGGTGTCACGCCGCCCGGATCCGCGCGACGGCCGAGCCGTTCTGCTTTCCCTGACCCGCGAGGGCAGGCAGGTCGTCCGCTCCCGTCACGCAGCCCGTACGGCGGGACTGTCCCGGCTGGTGGACCGACTGAACGACGAAGAGCGTGCGGTGCTCGCTGGTTCAGCCCGCGTCCTGGCGCGTCTGACCGAGATCGCAGCGACTGATGCCTCAACGACGCCGGCCGACTAGGAGGACCGTTCCGAATGTCCACCCCGTTCCCTCTCGAGCCGACACCGATCCGGGTGTCCGACGAGGTGCTGGTTGACCTGCGTCGCAGGCTGACGGCCACCAAGTGGCCGCTGGATGCCGGCAACGACGACGGCTACTACGGCGTGCCCCGCTCCTACTTGCAGGAGCTCGTGGCCTACTGGGCCGACGGTTTCGACTGGCGGGCAGCCGAGCGTGCCATCAACGCCTACGAGCACTACCTCGTCGACGTCGGCGGGGTGCCGGTGCACTTCATGCGCAGGCCCGGCGTCGGACCCCATCCGGTGCCGCTGATCCTCAGCCACGGCTGGCCCTGGACGTTCTGGCACTGGTCCAAGGTCATCGATCCGCTCGCCGACCCGGCCGCATTCGGGGGTGCTCCGGCGGATGCGTTCGACGTCATCGTGCCGTCGCTGCCCGGCTTCGGATTCTCGACCCCGCTGACGAACCAGCCGGACATGAACTTCTGGAAGATCGCCGACGTCTGGCACGACCTGATGACCGGTGTCCTCGGGTACGAGAAGTACGCGGCCGCGGGCTGCGACGTCGGTGCGCTGGTCACGGGGCAGCTGGGGCACAAGTACGCCGACGAGCTGTACGGCATCCACATCGGGTCGGCCCTCAAGCTCAACTTCTTCAGCGGTGACCGGGCCTGGGACCTCAGCGGCGGCAGGCCCATCCCGGACAACCTGCCGCCCGCGGTTCACCAGCAGATCGTGGCCAGGGACAGGCGCTTCGCCGTCCACCTGGCAGCGCACGTCCTCGCACCGAGCACGCTCGGTTACGGGCTGGCCGACTCACCCGTCGGCATGCTCGCCTGGATTCTGGAACGTTGGACGAGCTGGTCCGACAATCGCGGCAGCATCGAGAACGTCTTCAGCAAGGACGACCTGCTCACCCACGCGATGATCTACTGGGCGGGCAATGCCATCGACACGTCGATCCGCACGTACGCCAACAACAACCGCTATCCCTGGACGCCCGCCCATGACCGGTGGCCGGTGGTCGAGGCACCGACCGGCATCACCTTCGTCGGCTACGAGAATCCGCCCGGGGTGACGACCAACGAACAGCGGGTGCAGGACTTCCTCGACAGTGATCGCGCCGACTGGTACCACCACGTCACCATCACCGCTCACGACCACGGCGGGCACTTCATCCCCTGGGAGATCCCCCACGAGTGGGTCGACGACCTACGGCGCACGTTCCGCTCCGCGTAACGTTGCCGTGTGACACCGGATCCCTGGGTTGTCGTCGGCCTCGACAACGGCGGCACCAAGAACAACGCCACCGTGCTCGACAGCGCCGGCAACTTTCTCGTGAGCGTCCTCATCGAGACGCCGAGCCGCGTACAGGAGGGCCCGGCGGTCGCGATCGAGTCCCTGGCCCTGGCGTTCGACGACGTGCTGGTCCTGACCGGGCTCGACCGGGCGGCCGTCCGCGCCGTCGGGCTGGACACCCCGGGACCGGCCAGCGCCTCGGGTGTCATCTCGTCCAAGGGCTCCACCAATTTCTCCCAGCCGGCCTGGCGCAGCTTCGACGTTCGGGGGGCGCTGCAGGAGCGGCTGCAGCTGCCGGTGACGTACGACAACGACGGAAACGCGGCGGCCCTGTACGCGCACTTCGCCCGCTTCGGCAGCGAGTCCGCCAACCACTCCTCCGTCTCGGCGATCGTCGGCACCGGCCTCGGCGGCGGCGTCGTCGAGTCCGGCCGGGTCGTCCGCGGTGCTGCCGGCATGGCGGGCGAGCTCGGGCACATCCGGCTGGCCCTGGACGGCCTGCTCGAGGACGACCAGCCCGGACCGCAATGCCACTGCGGGCTGACCGGAGACGCCGAGAGCCTGGCTTCGCTGTCGGCCATCGAGGGCAACCTGCTCCCGTACTGGCTCTCCCGCTTCCCCGGGCACCCGCTGGCCGAGGTCACGCCCCGGTCCGCCGCGGCCAAGCAGGTCCGGGACTTCGCCGAGGCCGGTGACCCGATGGCACTGCGGATCTTCGAGCAGCAGGCGATGGCGCTGGGCCGGCTGTTCACCATCGCGGCCAACTTCACCGACCCGGACACCTACTTCGTCGGCGGCGGGGTGGTGGAGCATGCCCCGCAGTTCCGCGACTGGTTCCTGGACCAGGTGCGCGAGCACACGTCGCTGCGGACAGAGCAGCAGGCCGTCGCCGACTTTGCGCTCGTTGCCGACCGCGACATGGCCGGGGCACGCGGCTCGGCGATCTCGGCCCTGAGGCTCGTGCAGAGCGGTGAGCTGGACTAGTCGGTCCCCGGCCACCCGCTTCCCCGCCGACCCTGCTCCTGGCGCCGGCCAACGCTCGATCCACGTCCGGATCTGCTGCTGGTCGCCGACCACCAGGTGCGACGTCGCCTCGATCTCGCCTACCGGCCGACAGCTCGTTCGAGCTCGGCCTTGCTCATCGTCGACCGGCCCTTGATGTTCTTGCTCTTGGCCTCGTTGTACAGCTGGGCCTTGGTCCGGCCGCCCGGCCCGCTGTGCGAGCGAAGCCCGCCGCGCCGCGACGACGAGATGTCGTTCGTCGAGCTGCGGCTGCTGGTCTTCGCCTCACCGGAGCGGGCCCGCTCCTTGTTCACCGTCCGCGCCGCGATCTCCTCGGCCAGGTCCTCGGACCGGCCGCGTTGCTCGAGGCCTTCCTTGATGTGCTCGTACTGCCGCTCCCGCTTGGCGCTGAAAGCTCGAGGCATGGCGTGGTCCTCCTGTCGCGCGTCCGGCTGTCTGGCCGGCAGGAGATACCCGGGACGGGGCACGGACGAACTGACCCGCAATGGGTGCGGGTGCTGGTCCGACGGCTGGTCGGCGCTTCTTGACTTGGCCGGGCGGACCGAACGTAGACTCGATCGAGCCCGGAGGCTTCGCGTGCCACCCCATTCCCTGACCGATCTGGCCGGCCTGAGAGTCAATGCCGAGGATTTCCTCGCCGCCGTGAGCGAGAGGGCAGCGCAGCCGATCTGGGTGGTGGATCCCGACGACGTGATCCGGTTCGCCAACCCCGCCGCGATCACCGCGCTCGGCTACGACAGCGCGGACGAGCTGCTCGGACGACACCGCCACGAGACGATCCACTACGAGCACCCGGACGGGACGCGCTATCCGGCCGCGGAGTGCCCGATGCAGCTCCCGCGAACCAGGGGTCAGACGGTCGCGCGCGACTTGGACTGGTTCTTCCGACGCGACGGTTCGAAGCTTCCCGTCTCCTACGTCTCGGTGCCGATCGAGACGGAGAGCCGCGGCGCGGTCGTGGTCTTCGCCGACCTCGGGGACCGGCTGCGGGCCGATCAG